>JARYLI010000003.1 GCA_029907715.1 Methanothrix sp. | reverse complement strand
ACTTCATGAACTCTCTTTCTACCCATAGTCTGGATAGATCAACGCAATGGTTAAAACATTTTGTTATGGAGCACTAGGATTGTTCTTGGAGATTACCGTTGTCTAAGCAAATCAGGGCCGCGTGCTCGATTCATTGAGCGTCTCTCAGGAATCGCCGATCACCGGCACTGTATCTCTAAATCCTGCGGTGCCAAATGCTGTTGATCTCAATGATACGAGTACACAACCCAGTAAAGACCCACCAGCCAGACCGGTGATCTAAGTCGGGCACAGACTATATCCCCTCAAATATTCGCCATCATGATATACCGAAAACTTTATATTCGACTCGAGCCTAAGTGTTAAACGGCAAAAGTCGAACTCGACACCCTCTTCTCATTGCTACTCCCTTCTACACCCTCCCGACTTTTGCCACCCCCTTAGTTTTTGGTGCTTGCCGGATGCCTCTGCCATGATTCTGCTCAGCGATTCCGCATGGGGGTTATCCGACCTGGCATCATGCCGAATAAGATCATGCGTCACCTACGCCGTCTCCTCGCGGCCCGGAGACCGGATCTCCGTCTCAGACCACCGGCGCGCATCACGCGAGTCGCTGCGATGAGGATCAAAGCAAGGAGCACAGCAGCTGCGATCCATGTTAGGGATGAACGGCCTCTGGAGATTCTCACAGGGAATGTCAGACGCTCCGCGCCCTCATCGTGGTTTATCAGGCATGAGATCCAGTACTGATCGAGGCTGGCATTCTTCTCCACATCGGCCCACACATCTATCAGAGCTGGCTCGCCGGGCATCAGGTCTCCGACCCATACAGCTGGCTGTGACGATCGAATGGGACTTGATGCGATGAGCCTCACAGTGCAGTTCCTCACCGGCCATGGCGACTGGTTTTTGATGACGATCCCCATGCTCCTGTTGGAGCCGGCCCGGAGTTCTCCATCGATATGAAGCACCCTGAGCCTTTCGCTTCTCCAAACCTCCAGAGGTATGCTCCTGTTCGCATTTCCAGGGACGTATAGCTGTACCGGCTTTCCTTTTGAGATCTTGGCATCTATCTGATGCTCGTAAGTTACATTCACGTTCAGGCTGCAGCCAGATGCATTGAAGTCCACGATCACAGGAAGATCGAGAACTGCATGGGAACCTGCCGGCAGCAGAGGCATGCTTCTCCTCTGAACAACCGGCCTCAATGCTCCATCAGATGATACCTCCACAACCACATTCAGAGCATCTGCAGCCCTCATCTCCTCCATCATCTCACCCTCCGGATCCTCACCGGAAAAGCCTGTGGGGATGAGAGCCTCGAGCCTGCCATCGTTTGAAATGAGGAGTTTCAGGATAAAAGGCGCTCCAGCATCGATAACAGGATTCACAGCTGAGATCTGTATATCAGGAGAGCCAGCAGCCTTGTAGCAGTCGTCTGCAAAGAGCATGAACTCCTGAGATGATACACAGGGTATGAGAATCAATGCAACGACCAGCAGGTAGCGGAGCATCCTGGTTGTATAGACCGCATGTACTTATAAGATTCACTCAAACCGGATCAGGATCCGGATGAGCGGAAGATGAACTTCAATATAAAGACGGCATCTACTTATAAGATTCACTTCAAGCCGCGGATTATCACACCGGCACGTTTCTCTGTGATGCAGCTGTGCTGGCGAAGAACGCAGCGGAGGCTATGATTATGGTCGTCGCCCCAGAGGGGAGATCAAAAGCATATGATACCAGAAGACCCGAGGTCACAAATATCATGCCCAGGATAACCGAGAGCGCGATTATCTTCCTGAGATCGCAGAGATGCTGCCTGCTTATGGCAGCGGGTATGGTGAGCATGGCGATCACCATTATTATCCCCACCATCTTTATCAGCATAACAACAGTGAACGCCACCATGCAGAGGAGCAGCATCTTCAGCCGGCTCACCGGCAGGCCCAGAGCCTCTCCGTAATGCGGATCGAACGAGAGTATCAGGAACTCCTTGTAAAGCGCAAGTGCCAGCAGTGTTATGACCACCGTCAGTACGATCATTATCCTCACATCGATCCAGGAGACCGCGAGTATGTTTCCGAAGAGGTAGTCGAAGAGGTCTCTGGAGTAACCGGTGCTCATGCTCATGAAAAGCACGCCAAGCGCCATTCCCATCGCGAGGAAGACGCCTATCGCGGTGTCCTCAGATACCTTAGATCTGCTCACAGCACCGATGCCCGCGGCGGATAGAACAGCCGCTACGAGGGCAAGGATGAGGGGATCGATCCCCAGGAGGTATCCCAGGCCGATGCCTCCGAAGGCAGCATGTGCGACACCATCGCCTATGAATACAATCCTGTTCAGAACTACGTACACTCCAACAACCCCGCAGAGCACGGAGAGCATCAGCCCCGCGACCAGAGCGGTTTTCATGAACTCATACTGCATCATCTCTTCTACCAAGGCGGTCACGGTATCACCTGTGCTCCCTCAGGACCCTGTGCGGAATCCCATGCGCGATTATATCGACTATGGGGCACCCATACGCCTGGACGAGGTCCTCCTCTGTGAGCTCCTTGGATCCATGGTAGTAAAGCCTCTGGTTCAAACACGCGACCTTCTCGACATGCGCTGAGATGGCGGAGAGGTCGTGTGATACCATTATTATGGTCATTCTGCTGTTCAGATGCTTCAGGAGATCATAGAACTCCCTCTGCTGCGCGACATCCACGCCAGCGGTCGGCTCATCAAGCAGAAGCAGCTTCGGATCGGATACGATCGCCCTGGCGACGAAGACCCTCTGCTGCTCGCCTCCTGAGAGAGCCCCGATCTCACGATCGGCCAGACCCAACATGCCGACGGCGTCGAGCGCGCTCCTCGCAGCCTCCATATCCTCTGTTCTGTACCGCCTGAGGATTCCCACGCGCGGGTACCTTCCCATGAGAACGACATCAATGACTTTTACAGGGAACCTCTGATCGAAGATGCTGTGCTGCGGCAGATAGCCAACCAGAGGTCTTGCAGCGACAGGATCCCTGCCGAAGACCCTGATCCGCCCGGAGGAGGGCTTCACGAGCCCGAGGATCGCCTTGAGAAGCGTTGATTTGCCGCCGCCGTTCGGCCCTATAAGTCCCAGAAAATCCCTCTCCTCCACCTCCAGCCAGACATCCTCCAGCACTATCCTGCCATCAAGCCTGACTGTGAGACCCTCAATAGAGACCGCCGACATCATGCTCCAATCGATTCCGCTATGAGATCTCCTACAGCTCTCATGTTATTTATATAATCACCTGCCAGGGGGTCGATCTCCACGACCTCACATCCAGCCTCTGATGCGATCACCTCTGCCATCTTCGGGTTGAACTCCGGCTCGACGAGTATCGCCTTTATGCTGTTATCCTTCACGGTTTTTACTATGTAGCCGATGCGCCTCGGTCCGGGCTCCCTCTCCCCCTCTTCTATCGCAACCTGCACCAGACCGTAATCTCTTGCAAGGTAGCTCCATGCTGGATGATCCACGACAAAGATGCGGCCCTCTGCGCCGGCCAGCCTGCTCCTGAGATATTCATCAAGGCCTCTGAGCTCCTTTATGTACGCATCTCTGTTATTCTCGTAGAACTCCCTGCCCTCGGGATCCACCTCGATCAGGGCACGACAGATGTTCTCAACCTGGATCTCAGCAGACCGGGGCGAGAGCCAGATATGGGGATCGGGGGTATCGTTCAGATATATCAGATCGACGCCCTCAGAGCTGTCCACAACCTTCAATCCCTCTGGTGAGAACCTATCCAGCCACAGCTCCAGACCTGCGCCGTTCCTCACATAGAGATCCGCGCTCTCAATACGCTT
Organism: Methanothrix sp.; assembly: GCA_029907715.1. Taxonomy (NCBI): domain Archaea; kingdom Methanobacteriati; phylum Methanobacteriota; class Methanomicrobia; order Methanotrichales; family Methanotrichaceae; genus Methanothrix; species Methanothrix sp. Next base: position 158,417 of record JARYLI010000003.1, on the reverse strand, counting down.
CATCTGCGTAGGTGTGGGCTCGAATGTGTGCGGTTCAGCCCCGGGCGGGAGCAGCACAATCACATCAACTCGATCCCCTCCGACTGCCCTGACAAACTCGCCCAGCGGCTGTATCGTGGCGACCACAAGAAGCTTATCGCCTCCGATATCCCCGCGGGGCTGCTCGATGCAGCCAGAGATGATCAGCGATAATACAATAACCATTGCTGCAGCACATGATTTATCGATTAGATGCATGCCGCACACCAAAACAACTCTGGGATTTCATTATGGATTGACGTTCAGATTTTATGAAATCATTCGGGGGATATCCTCAGATCTGCATTCCAGGAATCCTGTCGTTGCCTGATGAAATCTCTGTTCATTTCAGGAATCACATGGATGTTCCCCTTTTGTTGTTTTTTATATCCTCTCCATCCCTGCGGCTCCGCGCCTCGTGCCACTCAGCATCGATCCCGCGTTCAGCCATTGCACGCCGCAGCTCATCCATGAAGATTCCCATCCCCTGGATCTCCTCGTGCTCAGACTCCTGCACCCTTCCTCCCGTGTAGCCTGTGGTTGTGGTGAACACGCCGCAGCTCGGGCTTCCTGCAACACCCACGACCGCTATTCTGTAGCTTCTGGAGAGCATCTCCATTGCATCCAGCGAGGATAACATCAGCTCCCTGCAGAATCGCCTGTACTCTGGCACATCAAGCTGGTTCCTCGTCACAGCCCATCTGTCCAGACCCATGTAGATCACCTCAGGGCAGGGAAGCTGTATCAGTGGGCCTCTGTGACAGAGCTCAGGCTGCCCGAGCCCCCTGACCCTGACGAGTGGGTTCAGGAGGCAGTGGGAGATGACGTAAACGTATCCTTCCATCTCTTGAACTTCATGTACTGATAGAAGCGTATACCCTCGAGCTCATCGTAGAATACCAGGTTCTCTGACAGCTCACCGACCCGGATCTTGATGGTGTTGGTGTGGAACTCGTTGACGTATTCGATATCGGTTATGCGATCGAGCGGTATGCTCTGCACGCTGTCCCAGAGTATCCCGGCCCTCACAAAGTGCAGGTTCTTATCAGTGACGACCACCCAGCTCGATATCCTCACGTCGCCGCCGAGCCTCGCCAGAGCCAGCGTGTTTCTGTCGCAGTGCCGCTCCAGCAGCGCCGGGTACACCATCTGGACGCTTTCCCCTTCCTTTGCGAGCTTCTCCAGCGTGCGTCTGAGCTTTCGGGGCTGCTCTCCATCTCCCGATCCGGGCAAGGTATTCCTCCGTGATCCATCTCAGAATGGCAGTGCTCCCTGAGCTTCGACGAAACGAAGGTTTCGTGGGTCAGATCAGGTCACAATCTTCCTGAGCGCATCACTCTCTATCGCAAGCCTCACCTCTCTGGCCAGCCTCCTCCCTGTGGACATGCTTGTCCGCCAGAGCGCATTTCCGTACGGATGGCCCACAGCCATATGTACGTTTGTCCCTCCACCTATACGGGGCGCGACATCGTAGATGTAGAAGTTCAGGTCCTTGTCCACGCACGTCTGCAGGCAGAACGGGCCGATTATCCCCGGAGGATAGTACTCCTTGGTCGCTGCGACATATTTCTCGGCGAGATCAAACGCCTTCTCCAGTAAAGACTCTCTCAGCGTCGCGGAGTTGTGGCCGCAGACCGTGTACTCAGGGTTTATCTGCTTCTCATTCAGCCGAAGCTGCTGCGGCGCCGGAAGCCTCACATGCCCGTCAAGGCTCGTCTCAAACCTCCAGTCGATCCCGAGAAGCTCGATGCGATCCCTGAGAGGCGAGTAGAAGAAGTCCAGGTTGAATACGGGGCCTATTATGTACCTCTCTATCCTAGCGAGCTCGAGACCATCGCTGTCTATGACCCCTTGGCGGAGAAGAAGCTCTGACTTCTCATAGTACTCCTCTGTGGATGCTGCTGTGAAGAAACCCCTCTCAAGCGTTTTGACGGCATGTGGCAGTTTTACTATGACAAGACAGTCGATCTCATCCGGCTCTATCTGCTCCGGGTAGGGCAGACCCGCCTTCTCCAGCAGCCAGTAGTAGTCCATCTTGTCGCCCCGCTCCTCCGATCTCAGGAGATTCCTGCTGCCCACAAGTGGGACTTCAAACTCGTCCTCCACTGAATCTATCCCACAGTAAGATGTGAATGATCTGTTGGGAACAAAAAGGACGTTCTTTCTTAGTAGCATATCCTGCTGGTCGAGAATATCCTTGAACTTCTTTAAGATCACCACTTCATCTATCATTCCTGTGATTATCCTTCCATCCGGCGCCCGTTCCGCCCGGAAGTACTTCACATAGGTCCTCTCCCGTCCCTCCTGGCAGACAGCCAGGGTTCTGAACCCCTCCTCCACAGCGCCATCAGCGACATCGAGGGCGGAATGAGATGCGATCATGCCTATTCTGACATCATCCATCTCATATCCGTCCAGAATCTCATAGATCCTGCTGCGATCGATCAACTCGACACCTCAAAGCTGTATATGCTGACATGATTTATTATTTACCGATCTGGCCAGAGGCAACGTATAGCTCACCTTTGCCATTTTCAACCAGATCTCCAACATATTTTTTGTAAGTCAAACCACCCAGCTCCACGATCCCCTCGCAGGCGAAGCTGGGAAGCACACGCGCGCTCCCTGCGGTTATGCTGCCCTTGACCATTTCAGCCCCCGGGAGGTGGGCGTGTCCATGTATGCGGATGATACCTCCCTGGTTTGCGCATCCTGGGAAGTCGCCGGCATCTCCCATGACCTCGATCGTCCCGCCACAGAGATGCTCGCCAAGGAATGCACCTGCATTCCCCTTTATAATTATCTCTCCGCCGCGCATGCCACACCGCTCACCGCGGTAGCCGGCGCCAGCGTAGTTGCCCGCGTTCCCTTCGACAACGATCCTGCCGCCGCGCATCTCTCTGCCGAGCCAGTCTCCGGCATCTCCTTTTATCTCCAGTGTGCCACCTCGCATGCTGTTTCCTGCGTGCATTCCAGCATCTCCGATGATCTCCACAACGCCAGCGGACATGCTCTCACCAATGCGCTTGACCTTTGAGAGATCGCCCTCGAGAACGATTCTCGTGTTCTCTGGCTTATCCGGATCAGGATCGCCTGATATCAAAAAGATATCCGAGAGATGCAGTCTCCTGTTGCCCTGCCATACCTCGATCTCAGATATTTCCTTGATGCTGAGACCCGCAAGAACATCCGGAGATATCCTCTCCGCCTCCACCGGAACGCCGCGGTGATCTGGAAGTTTTATGGTGATGGTGCGCATCTCAGATCACCTCTTTCAGAGGCTGCACTCCTGCTCTCACCACAAACGGGTTTGATAAATAAGCGTCCTGCACCATGTAGTTCGACATTCTTATGCTGTAATACCTCTCGAACTTCTCTTTGAGAGCCGATAGCATGCGGTCCATCTCGCTCTCCGGAACAGCGGCATCGACCCAGTACGTCCTTCCTTGGGGCGCTGCGACCACTTCTCCATCTCTGACAACAACAACGCCACCTTTTATTGTGTACTTTGCTCTGGACATGCCGGCCTTCACCTTTGCATGATCCTTCGATGGGTCGATCTCATCAGGTTTGATGCTGTATATCGATATGTCCGCATCAGCGCCGGTGCCCAGATGCCCCTTGTCCTCGAGGCCCAGAATTCGCGCAGGTGCAGCTCTCGTCATTATCACGATCTCCGACCAGTCCATCTCCCTCTCGATTGAGGGCAGTGTGCTTCTCGATCTCACCACCTCATGCAGAGTCTTCATCTCCTCCTCGCGCTTCTCTCTGCTCATCAGCAGCGATATTATCTCAGGATAGTTGACGAACGGCCCTCCGTTCGGGTGGTCTGTTGTCATGACCACCTTCCACGGATCTCTGGTGAGAAGCGCGAGCTCCAGCCCTATGGCCCACTGGACTGCGTTGACTGGCATCTTTCTCATGTAGACCCATGGCACCACACCGCTGGACTCCTCGAGCTCTATATCGTGGTTCGACCACTTCTGATGCCCGATCCTGGCGTTCGCGTACTCCAGCGGCGCATCAGCTGTCATGGTTGTGGCGGGACCGAATATTATCTGGCCGAGATCCATCGTCGCATGATCTGTCTGGTTGAAGTAATCCGCTATCACAGATGCCTTTGACTCGAAGTCCTTCCAGCCTGTGCCTCCGTACGCGGAGAACTGCATGTGCGCGACGTGCACAACCTGCCGCATCCTGCTTGGCTTTATGTCCTTCAGCAGCTCCAGGGTCTCGATGGCTGTGGTGTAGTTCCCCGGTCTCCCCAGGTTGTTGAAGTGCAGATGTATCGAGTGCGGAAGCCTGAGGCGCTCGTTGACCTCTGCAAGCGCTCTTATTATCTGCGCGGGGGTCACATCAAAGTGCGGCACCGGGTCATGCACGCTCTTCACGTTCGAGCCGAAGCCCCAGGCCTCGCCGCCGCCAGGATTCACGATCTTAACGCCGTATCCGCGCGCGGCCCTCAAGCCCCACGCGACGTACGCAGCAAGTCTTCCCAGATCGTTCTCGCGCACGCACTCCATCACTGTCCAGTTGCTTCCGAAGAGCGTGAGGGCGCCCTTGTCAACGATCGGGATCTCCTCCAGCTCCTCATGCGTGTGGCGGGCCTCTATTATCGGCGTCGCGGCCTCGAACGCGGTGGTGTATCCGAGCCTGGCGTACCTGTAGCCTATGGCATAGCAGTTAGGCACTGTGTAACCCGTCGACGGCCTGCAGACCCTCGTCCTCGGCTCAGTTCCCATCCTGGAGTCGTCGGGGCGCATTATCCTTCCAGTGTTCAGCTTCGGCCCTGCGATGTGCGAGTGCGCATCCACGCCGCCAGGCATGACCAGAAGACCTCTGGCATCAATCACCTCCCCGCCGGCGTCCTCAGCTATCCGCCCGTTCTCTATGCATATATCCATCTCCTCGCCGAAGATCCCGTTGGCAGGATCGTAGACGATGCCCCCTTTAATTATCATCTCTGAGCCTCCTGACATTATCGAGAATCGCCTGGAGTATTTCCACATCTCCCGGGTATTCCGCATCAACAAGCTTTCTCAGCCGGAGCGAGAGGCCATCCATCCTGTAGGCAGTCCCCTCGACCTCGATGCCTGCGATCGCGCTTGGTATCACAACATCCGCGAACAGCGTCGTCGGATTCTCGAATGGATCTATCTGTATCACCGGCATCTCCGCGAGAGCCTCGACGCAGCCCCTGGGCAGGTTCGATGCCGGATCTGAGGCTATGATCAGGGCTGCATCGACATCACGCCTGCTCAGGAGATCGCAGCACGATGTCTCTCCGGGATTGTAGTATGGCGCACCACGGGCGTAATCAACAGCCATCGGATACCCGGAGGACCACGCCAGTACCTGTCCTGCGCCGGTGACGTTGTAGTGCCCCCTCATAGCCATTATCACGAACTTCGTGTGGCTGTTGAGCTCCGACACCAGGGAAAGAGCATTGTCGACGTTCTTGTACCTGCCCCTGCTGTGTGTCAACCCAAGACCGAAGAATATCGCGCCGAACTTCGCGCTCTTCATCATCTCCGCGATCTCGATGAGTTCTTTTTTGGAGACGCCCGCTACATCCTCCGGCAGAGACTCTGCCTTTCCTCCGATGATCATGCGCAGCGCGGATATTATCTCGTAGTCCGTCCCCGGCTGGATTCTCAGAAATCTGTCAGCGTTCCTGGCGGTTCTCGTCTCCCTCACATCGATGACCAGAACCTTTCTGTCCTTCCTCCCCTCAGGGATGAATCTGCCGGATGCATTGGACGAGTATCTGAGCGTGTGTCTCGGATGGGCCTCTGATGGGTTGCACCCCCAGAAGACTATGAGGTCTGCGCGGTTCTTTATCTGCCCGAGGGTGGAGCCGACGAGCCCCTTCTCCTCTATGCCTATGATGGATGGGCCGTGGCACACGGTCGCTGTGGTATCGACAACCCCGCCGATCTCCTCCGCGAGGATGATCCCCTTCTTAAGAGCCTCACATGTCGTAGAGGCCCAGCCATAGAGGAGGGGGTGCTTCGCGCTGACAAGAATCTCGGCCGCCTTTCTGTAAGCATCCTCGTAGCTCGTCTCCTTCAGAGTTCCATTCACGCGTATCATGGGCGATTTTATCCTGTTGTGACCCATGATCTTCGAGGATCCCAGCCTGCACGCCCCACGGACCCTTTCTATCCTGCCTTCATTCACCTCGACCTTTATATCATCACAGAGGCAGCCGCAGAAGGTGCAGAGCACATCTTCGATCTGCAATCTCATCGACCTCTCAACATCAGTTCGCGGATATCCAACACCTTCTCATCTGTGGGTGTGACCTCCACCTCCACACCCTTGAATCCGGGCATCCCGCAGCCCTTTGTATCTGTGCCTGTCAGCATGTTCGCCCACGGCCCCATGGGTATGAAAACCATGCCCTGTGGCAGTCCCCTGTCCACACCAGCCCTCAGCACCGCACTTCCATGTGGGCTGGTCAGAAGCAGATTCATACCATCTGAGAGCCCCAGCGCCCTGTAGTCCTCCTCAGAGAGATAACAGCATGAGACCTCGTTGATGTACAGTGGAGACATCTTATCCTCGCAGCCAGCTCCCTGCGCGAGGGTCCTTCCGGAGATCATGACAGCCATCAAACCGGATCACCCGCATTGTTAACCGGTACGCAATACTCATCTAAAAAGTGAGCGGTTTGGATGCTCTCAGATTGGATCCGGAATCAGGCATTCATCTGGATGTGAGGAACGAGAACAGGACTGCCAGTGCTTGAGCGTGGCCCCTTCTCAAGTCCCAGAGATCCGCAGCCTCTGGCCTGCAGCATCGAACCGTCGAGGCAGCAGATTCAAGTTCCACCGTTCAGCTGTTGTTGGACCACCAACAGCACGAGTCTCCTGCCAGCAAAGTGTAATAACCAATCGATCACATAATGCACTCCAGGAATGAGAGATGGATAGAAAGGAGCATCTGATCGAGGTCTGCCCTGTATGCGGGAGCTCTGATATCTACTACGAGGCGGGCGGTTATACCGGCAAGGTGTACCACTGCAAGAGATGCGGCTACATCGGCGCGCTGGTTGTGGAGGCAGACAGCGCTATGATAGAGGCGATACAATCCGAATACGAGATGGGGGCTGCGCGCAGGGGAGAGCCAGATGGGGATTGAAGCACGGACATCTGGAAAGATGATCATCAGATACCTGTAAAATCTGCAGGGAGTTCTGACATGAGGTTCTCTGACATCGGGGAGCGCTCGCTGATATTCAGGATCACCGGGTTACTTGGCGGGCTGGAGCATGACGACTGTGCGGTCATCGAACTCGATGGCGATTGTCTTGTGGTGACAACGGACATGCTCCACAGAGAGACCGATTTCCCGGCCCAGGCAACACCGTGGCAGATCGGCTGGATGAGCGCTGCGGTCAACCTGAGCGACATCGCGGCGATGGGCGCCGAGCCTCTCGGAATTCTGATCGCATCTGGAATACCGCCCGAGACAGACGTTGAGATCATTGATGAGATCTTCAGGGGCATCAGGGACTGTGTGAGGGCATACGGCACAGAGGTGCTCGGCGGCGACACTGATGCACACCGGGAACTCACAATATGCGGCACCGCTCTCGGGAGGGTCTCCAGGGAGAGGATCCTGAGGAGAAGGGGCGCGCGACCTGGGGACCTGCTCTGCACCACCGGCTCTCTCGGCGGAGCCGGAGCTGGACTGAAAGCTCTTGATATCGGGAGGTTTGATCTTGCGCGCCGGCTTCTTGAGCCGCGCCCGAGGGTGAGGGAGGGGATAGCCCTAGCGAGGACAGGAGCCGTTACAGCGATGATGGACAACAGCGATGGGCTCGCGCTATCACTTCACGATCTCGCCGATGCTGGAGGTACGGGTTTCATGGTCGAGTACTGGCGCATACCCCTTGCAGACGAGGTCAGAGAGATCGCTGAGAGCGATGAGGAGGCACTGGAGATGGTTCTCAGCGCAGGAGGCGACTTCGAGCTACTCTTCACCGTAAGAGAGGATATGATCGATGATGCGAGGAAGGCCTGCGAGCTCAGTGTGATAGGTCGTGCTGTGGAAGATGGCGTCTGGCTCGAGAGGGATGGCCGCAGGATTCCCATATCCAGGAGGGGATACGAGCACGGCTCGCGGGATGTGAGATCCGCTCCTGGGTGATTCGCATCCCTGAGGCCGCCACGTTACTGGCCGGGCAGACTGAAAAATGGTGATCCAGTTCGATACATCCTCAGACCACGAACGCCTTTCTGTTCAGAGATCTTTTGAGGATTCCTATCAACCCTCCTGTTCGGGGATCTGCAAGTGCTGCTGTATGCGTTAATCAAATAGGATTTATACCAAAGAGCTGGATTTTTAGGAATCCTCTTTTATCTTCTCCTCGACGCGTATGTATTCGATCGATGTATCTGGATAGCATCCATGCTCATCCTTCTCCAGGGATTTGACCATGTCCCATACTGTCAGAAGGGCCACAGATGCGCCTGTGAGAGCCTCCATCTCGACTCCCGTCCTGCCGACAGATGTCACCTTCACCCTGACGCGAACAGCTGAATCCTCCAAGGTGATCTCAGCATCGACCCCTGTGATCGGGATGTTATGACACATCGGTATAAGGCGCGGGGTCTCCTTCACAGCACTTATCGCGGAAATCCTGGCGGTCGTCAGGACATCTCCCTTGCTGACCATCCCGGACGCAATCGCCTCGATGGTGCTGCGTCTGAGCTTTATCAGGCCGGATGCAGTTGCGGTTCTCCTGACAGGAGGCTTGTCAGTGATATCGACCATACCGGTGTTGTCCCTTACGATGTTGTCTCTTACCATCATAATACCCCCGGTGCACGAGCATTGCAAATTTCATTTAACAGATTCAGATCATCATCGCCTCAGGTATCCTGTCTATGAGATCCGTGGCCACCATCCCGAAATCCTTCTCGCGATAGACGAGATCTCCCGCCCTGCCGTTGACGAATGCAGCCGCTGCAGCAGCCCTCATCGCATCCGCACGCGCGTAAAACGCTCCTGTTATGCCTGCAAGAACATCCCCTGTCCCTCCAACTGTCATGCCCGGGTTTCCTGTGGTGTTCCCCCTCACTACCTCTCCGTCTGTGATTATGTCCATTCTCCCCTTGAGAAGGACGACGAGCCCCCTCTCGCGTGCGAATCTCCTCACCACCTCAATCCTCTCCCTTCCCTTTGGGAGATCCAGTCCGCTTATGCGCCTGAACTCTCCGGCATGCGGCGTCACTATCCCCTTCAGCGGCATACCGGGCTGGAGCGCGTCGGCATCGATCACAACCCTATCGCACAGCGGGAGTATCTCCGATACCGCCTCGATTGTCTCCTCCTCTCTGCCCAGACCCATGCCGATGACGACAACATCATGTCTCGGTATCAGGCTCTTCAGGATCTCGAGGTCGGCCATGCACAGCCTGTCTGATGTCAGCGGCCTGACGATCATGTTCGGTGAAAACGAGGAGATCGTATCCGCGACGCTCCTCGGCGCTGCGACTGTGACTATGTCAGCGCCAGCGCGGAGTGCAGCCATCGCTGATAGAGCGGGCGCGCCAGTGTACGGCCCGCCTCCGATCACCAGTATCCTGCCGCTGTCGCCCTTGTGGCTCTCAGGCCCCCGTCTCCCCAGGAGCCTGAGATCACCGGGGCCGACGAGGAACTCGGCCATTCTCGGTATGCCGATACTCACGACCCTGAAATCTCCCTTCATCCCGATCTTCGGGCGGTGGAATGTTATTGTGATATCTGGAGTGACCTCCTTTCCGGTGCCCAATCCGCTCGGCACGTCGACAGAGAGAATATGCTTTCCACAGGAGTTGATGAGATCTATGACATCCCCCTCAAGCCCCTTTATCGGGCCGCGAACACCTGTTCCGAAGAGGGCGTCGACGACAACATCATATCCGCTCAGATCGATCTCGCTCACGTCCGTGATCTCCCTGAGATCGAGCTCGAGGCGCTTTAGAACATCCCAATTTCTCCTGGCCTCCTCGGTCGATATATCCCTCGCGCGCCCTATGAGGAACACAGTCACCTCGAGATCATCAAGGTGGCGTGCTGCCACAAAAGCATCTCCGCCGTTGTTTCCTCTGCCGGCGATTATGGCGATTCTCCTTCCTCCGATCCCCCTGATCTCACCCGCAAGTGCTGCTCCTGCATTCTCCATGAGCTGGAGCGTGGATATACCGAGATACGCGCAGTTCGCATCTATCGCGCCCATCTCCTCAGCTGAAATATAGCGCATGCATCGTCATTAGCGGCGATGCTGTTAAGGATATCGTTATGGTCATGTCTGAAAACGCTCTCGCTCATATGTACGTGGCAACTTGTAGGGCATGCGATGTGGTTGGTGATAGCACTCATTCATTCGACACGAACGCATAGCATGACCACTGCTCCTTCGGGCAAGTCATCAAATGGATAAGAGCGAACACCTAATCCTTATCCGGACAGGTCCCCAGAATTCATCGTAAGGTTTTTTAAACCATACCTTTCATACATGTACGTTACCTGGGGGTTGATACACATGAATCGGTTTCTGGGGATTGTCGAAAATGGCAGATTGAATATCATGATGCCGCGGGAGCACTGCTGCACCGTGAAGCTGACTCAGATAGCGAAACCTGCAATTTCCGCAGAGGAGCTTGCTGCATCACATGAGCTGGATCTGAGCCAGTATGAGGGATGTGCGATAATGGTGACAGGTGAGCTGCCGGAGAAGAGAGGCTGGATATTCGAGGCGAAGATAATAGACACAGCAGGGCCGATACTGACAGAGGTTGTGAAGAGTCTGTTCTGCTGATGGAGGTTAACAGTGCACAAACTTCAGTAAAGGAGAGCACTGGGGCCTGCAGGGCTCGCATGCATTCTCGATGCGAGCAGCATCTTTTTTTGAGCAAGAAACCGCTAAAGCAGAAACAGAGTACGATTTTTGGGTGCGTTCAGATGCTTACCACCGCTCCTCAGACCTTAAGCACTCCGACTCTCAGTATCTCTGAGAATGCATCGAAGACCTGCATCTCCGAATCGAACAGAAACCGACTCGATCCCACAGAATCGCAGACCTCTGATATCCTGGAGTTGTGCGCCTCGATCTTGGATCTGTAATCGTCTCTGAGCCTCTGGCTGACTCTTGTTATGAGAGATTCTCCGCTCTCCATATCGATGAACCTCGCATCTCCGGCTATTCCGAGATCGCGCTCCTCATGCGAGAGTATCTGCACAACGATGAGATCATGGCGTGACAATCTGTAGATCGCGGTCTCCACCTTATCGAGATCGTCCAGCATATCTGATATGAGAACAACAAGGCTGGTCGTCGAGATCATCCTGTCGAACTGGTCTGATGCCTTCAGTATATCCGTGCCGCCTGAGGGCTCTGTGCCGTCAAGCAGATCTATCGCCTTCAGTAGGTTTCCAACGCCCCTCACAGGCTCGCCTGCCCTGAGCTCCTCTGCGAAGGTGGAGACTGAGAACTTCTCGTTCTCCTGTGCTGCAATGAACGCAAAGCCTGCAGCGATTTTCGATGCAAGCTCGAACTTTCTGTTGAAGCGCATGCTGCCGCTCGAGTCCAGGAGGATGTGAACCAGAAGGCTCCGCTCCTCCTCATGCTCCCTGACGTAGAGCCGTTCCGTCCTCGCATATACCTTCCAGTCGACGAGCTTGAAGTCATCCCCCTTCCTGTACTCGCGGTATCCCACAGGGCTTATCCCGTGGCCGAACTGTATGGACCTTCTGGACCCGATATGTGCTGTGGATACCCTTTTTCTGACCAGCAGGCTGAAACGCTCAAGCTCCTTGAAAAACTCTGTATCCATATCAGATTTTCAACTCTTTCAGTATGTCGGTGATCACCTGGTCCTGAGTCAGGCCCCGTCGCTCAGCCTCGAATGTCAGTATGAGCCTGTGCCTCAGAACAGGATAAGCCATCACATGGAGATCCTCCCTGGATACGTAGTTCCTGCCATCGAGCAGAGCCCTTGATTTGGCTGCGAGGATGAGACCTATGCTGGCCCTGGGGCTGGCCCCGTATCTCACGCCATCCCATCTCCTCGTTGATACCACGAGCCGCACAGCGGCCTTTCTGAGATCCTCGGATATCGGCACCTCCCTCGCTATCTGCTGCAGCCCCAGGATCTCCTCCTTGCTCGCAACGCTCTGGACCCTTGGCTCCACCCGTCCAGTGTATCGCTCCATGATCTGGAACTCCTCATCAGGCGAGGGATAGTCCATCTTTATCTTCATGAGGAACCTGTCGAGCTGCGCCTCAGGCAGCGGGAACGTGCCCTCCATCTCTATCGGGTTCTGTGTTGCCAGAACGAAGAAGGGATCGTCGAGCCTGTATGTTCTGTTTCCAACAGTAACCTGCTTCTCCTGCATCGACTCGAGCATCGCAGACTGCGTCTTTGGCGAGGCTCTGTTTATCTCGTCCGCCAGGACTATGTTTGCGAATATCGGCCCGGGCTCGAACCTGAACCTCTTCTCCCCGTCGACCTCCTCGATGATCGTGGTTCCTGTGATATCAGCCGGCATCAGATCAGGCGTGCACTGTATCCGGCTGAAGCTCAGGCTCATGGTCTTCGCTGTGGTCTTTATCAGCAGGGTCTTCCCGAGGCCGGGGTTGGACTCGAGCAGCGCATGCCCTCCAGCGATTATGGAGGCAAGAAGCTGCTCTATCGCAACCCTCTGCCCGACCATGACCTTCTCGATCTCCCCACGTATCCCCCGGAATATTGCAGGTGCCCTTGCGTAAATGCTACTCAGATCCTCTGACATCTATCTCTCCAGCCCCAGCTCAACTCGGATACATACAATTTAATCTTTTGGAAGCCCGTCGCCTCCAGGCGATCACAGGAAACAGTAGTTTTAGAGAGATCTGTTGCCTGTATCATGTCTCGCATCATCTATGCTTGATCAGTCAAACTTTTATAACGAAACCGCTCAGCTGCTCCCATAGATTCTGATCCACTCAGAGAGCTTCAGCAAAATCGCAAGGCTTAAACCAGAGGGACGCGAAGAACATCATGAACCTTCCGGCTTGTATGGTGATTGTGATGGAGATAAAGGAAGGATCCCTGGTCAGGTACAACGGTACCGGGACTGTCGGGGTCGTCAAGCTCGTAAAAGAGGAGGATGGGGAGACCTGGGCGCTTCTGGATTCCACAGAGCTCTACTATCTGACATCCCACCTGGAGCCGATAGAGAAGGTCCCTGAGCGCAAGGAGCTCAGCGGAATGTCTCTTGAGGATCTTGCGGAGAGGATGAAGGAGCAGAAAGAGCTGATGGAACGTGCCAGGCTCCACGATGAGAACCTCGAGTGCGGCGGATGAGCGTAGGCTCTCGATAGGTGTTGTAATTCATGGTCCAGAGGTAGTGGATACTGGGTTTGCTTTACAGGCCATCGAATGGCTTGAGGGGCACGGCGATGTTGTGGCAGTCCTCGGCGGGACAATGGGCAGGGTTGCTGTTATCGATGCCGGTCTTGAGGGAAGGGTGGATATCAGCAAGCGACGAACTCCCAGCCAGTCTGTTCAGGACCTTCAGCACTCAGACCTCACAGTTCTTCTGAACCACGCTAAGAGCAGGGATACAGGGATTGTTTTTGGAGCAATCGTGGCTGGACGGGCTAGGCCCGCAAACCCCCTGATCCAAGCGGACTCCGGCGGGCGCTTCGTAGCAGCTCTTGCGAATCCGTCTGATCTCAGCAATGCCATCGCAGAGGGGCTCGCATCAGACTTCGGTTTTGAGATTCTTGATGTATGCATGACTGATGATAATTTGCGCCAGGAGGGCGATGTGATTGTGAGAAGGATGAGCGGGGTCCTGCCTGGGGAGAGGATCTCTGTCGACGGCACGGTTATCGGCACGGCCACTGATACCTGTGTGGAGATCATGGCGCGGGACGGGAGGATCGTTGGCGCAAGAGGAATGGATCTCAAAATGCATGGCCTGGAGAAGCTTCAGCATGTCGATCTGCGATCCGCGATTCTTCGAAGTGGGTCTGTGCGGAGAACTGCAGGGACTCTGAAGCCCAGGATTGGCTCCATGAGAACGAGCAGGAACGGCAGGTTTGCGATCATAGATCATGCTGCGGAGGCGTCATTCGAGCTCGCATCTGATGCATCATTTGTAATAACAATAGGCGACGATACAACAGCCATCGCCGGAGATGTTCTGTCCAGGCTCGGGATACCGGTACTGGGGATAGTCGATGGCGATCTCGACGGCATATGCAGCGGGCTTGTCATGCCTGAGGGGAGTGTGATCGTCAGGGTGATGGCCGGAAACGATGATAGCATCGGGAAGGCCATAAGATCGATATCGGAGAAGCGCAGGCCATCCAGCCTGGATGAGGCACTGGATATGGTAAGAGAGGCGGCGGGAGATCGCATCGTCTCCATAATCCGCTGCGATGGCAGATGATATCGCGGAATTCATCAGAGGGTCGATCAGGCTGCAGGTTTGACCGCCTGCTGAGGGCTGTGCATCTCTGCACATTCACAGAGAATCTCTCACAGCAAGGGCGCTGATAATCCTCTTCGCTGGATCCGGGTGGCTCCTGAATTTCCGCATGCAGCGATGCTGCTTATCACCTAGATGATCTGTAGGTCGCTTCTAGGTCTTATCTGACTCACATATAAAAATCAACCTTTTATTCTCTGGCCCCTCCCTCTGCATGTATGATGCTTAAAGAAATGATCATCGGACTGGTGATCGTCGCAGGCCTATCTGCTGCGATGAATCCAGAGGATTATGATGCGCTCTACCCGACAGAGTATCCGGATCAGCCGGTGGATTACTACCAGCCGCCACCTGATAGCGCATATTTCACAAATGAGGAGCCTGCAGATGCCGGGAGCCTGGTTGATCAGGGCGCGGTGGATGATCCATCAGTCCTGAGCAGTGTGCCTGAGGGGAATGGGCTGTGGATAGTTGATGGATTGAATTACGAGCACACGGTCAGCCTGAATGTGCCGACAAAGAGCTGGGCGAACCAGGAGATAGTGCCATCGGTAGGTGGTGACCTGGTCATATACTACGAGTATCCCACCGGCCAGATAGTCACGCAGCATCTGGGTCGCGTGCACCCCTACCACAGATACTGGGCATGGTTCTACGGGCCGTTCCCTGGCGTCTACAGGGTATGGTATGTGATAGACGGCGTTTATAGGAGCAACTACATCTGGTACTATGTCCGCGAGGACTGGCCATGGTGGTACGGAGGCTACACGTTCACAACATACTACTACACGCTTCCGGTCAGGTACTACTACAGGCCAATAGTGTATGAGCCGATAAGATGGACCTACAAGTACACGTGGGAGTGGGGCTCAACGGGCCACACATGGCATGATGGCAGGCACGATGGGTATCACAGGCATGATGGCAGGCATGAGTTCGTCACGACAATAATAGATCCTTGACTGCCCCTCGACTGAGTTCGGTGGGGCATCCTCTGCTGCAGAGGCCTGCTCAGATCTAACATTTTATAATGAAGTTTGCCCTTATCCATCTGATGCTTGCCCGAAGAAAAGTCATGCTATGCGCTCGTTTCGACTTATCTTCGACGTAGTCGAAGTCCTAGCGAGATAATGAGTGCGTTCAGCAACCGGCCTGCATGTCCTCAAGTTGCTGAATACATAAGAGCGACACCGATTTCTGACAGGATGTTCAGCGGTCCAACTCCCTGGATTTGAGAGCCAGCCCGAATGCACACCTGCTCGGGCGATTCATATCACAATCCGACCGTCATCTCCAAAACGGCTATATAGTATCAGAGCACAGAATATAAAAATCTGGAGGGATTCTTAAGCGCTTCTCCGCTGTAAATTAATCGATTGAATGTGGGAGTTTAATACAAATATGAATGATTTTTTTGGTCTGAAGACATGCAGAACACTGTGTAATAAATATGGTACGATGAATATGAAACCATTATGGATATCTTATGTGATGATGCTGTGTATTTTTTGCACACAATCATCAGCTCAGAGCTCTTATACGGATCCGATGGCAGGAGATCTGCTCTATTCAGATGACTTCTCTGATCCATCGAGCGGATGGCCGCGGGTGACCACAGAGAGCTACAGGATGGACTACATGAGTGGCATGTATCACATCTACGTCAACACCTCCAACACCGTAAAAAATGCCAAAGTGCCTGTGGAAAATGAATTCAGTGATTTCGTGCTTGAGACGACTGCATACGTGGTGGACGTGCCTGAGTATGGTGAGTTCGGGCTGAATCTCAGGAGAGATGCGGAGAGCGATGATTTCTACAGGCTTGTGCTGAACACCGATCACAAGTTCGCCTTCTTTAAATATAAAAATGAAGCTTGGACTGATCTCATACCCTGGACTAGGTCAGATGCAGTGGGCCTGGATGTGAACAAAATAAGGGTGGTGGCATCCGGAGATGATTTCACAATATACATAAACGACCGCTGGGTTGGAAGCTGCAAGGACAGCAGCATACGCTCTGGAGTCATAGATATATTCGGCGAGACACAGGATGCGTCGTACGTGCACGTCGCATTCGATGACCTGAAGATATGGTCTGTCAGGGGCGTACCGGAAGGCCATGTACCAGCAGGCGGAGAAATCCTGACGGTTGGTGCGGGTAAGCAGTACTCGCGGATCCAGGACGCCATAAATGCCTCCACTGAGGGAGACACGATCGAGGTCAACCCCGGCACGTACAGGGAGAACATCGTTATCGACAGGAAGCTCACGATACGCGGCATCGGTATGCCTGTGATAGATGCGGGCAGGCTTGGGGATGGCATCACAGTATCTGCGGATGGCGTCACTCTTGAGGGCCTGAGCGTGATCAATGGAAGGGGTGGATTTCTGGGATACTCCGGAATAATGGTCTACTCCAGCAGCAACGTCATAAGAAACAACAGCATAACGCTATGCGATAAGGGGATTGAGCTGTACGAGGCAGGCAGCAACCTGATCGAGGCGAATATCATAGAGGAGAACGATGACAATGGGATATACCTCCTGAGCGGATGTGATGAGAACACGATTAGAGGCAACAGGATATCGAGAAACGGCGGCGATGGGATACATGTTTATGAATCCAATCGGAACCTGATATCCAACAATGTGATTGCAGATAACATCGGTGATGATGCATACGACGATTACAATGCCACAGAGCTCGGGACCGGCGATGCCAACAGATGGGATGACGGATCCAGAGGCAACTACTACAGCGATAATCCCTGCACAGACTCGAACCGCGATGGAATCTGCGACTCTCCATACAGCATTCCAGGCGGTGATGGCGTTGACAGATTCCCGCTTGCATCGCCTTCGATTTCTGAAGAGGAACCGACGGAGGTGCCACCGGAGGAAAGCGGATCTGCCACACTCTCAGGCAGCCAGTCCGGGTCGGTATCTTTCGGCGGTGCTGCTGTTGATATACCCGCCGGATCCATTCCGCCCAACGAGGATGGCACCCCAGGAACAATGGTCGTCAGCATAGAGAGGACAGATATGAGGCCAGAGCTTGCGGAGGGTCTGTCTTCAGTTGGCGAGGTGTATCAGCTCGGGCCTGAGGGCACGGTATTTGAAAGACCGGTGCAGATCACCCTGAGGATACCTGAGGGAGTGGATCCGAACACAATCATCGGAGTGACGACCTTCAACGCCACCTCTGGAAAATGGGAGCTTATACCAGGCACTGTCGATCCGGATGAGAGGACTGTGACGGTATTCACTGATCACTTCTCACCATACTCTCTGGTCAGCGGAGATGATGAATGGATGAGAAGAAACGGCGGCTGGATCGAGGTGATCAATGCACACCGCTACAACAGCATGCCTTCTTACATCCCGTGTGCGAACGAAGAGGGCTGCAGGCGTCTTCCGACGCACACAGAGCACGGCATATGCATAAAGAACGCTGTCTTCAGAGATCCATCTGTGGCGAGCTTCTGGACCCCTCCGGGCAACTGGATGATACTGGCGTATGATGTGATGCCCTCAAGCACTGCAGGCGAGACCAGGACGCGCTTCTGGGTGCCTGCCGGCACTTACACGCTGACCGAGTTTCTCTTCGTGTCAGAGGTGAATCCTGGGGATCCGATGTACGTTCCATGCCATCATGCTAAGTCAAAGCAGACAAAGGTGTACCAGATAAATCCGGGAGATACCCTCCGGTTCGACCATCTGGATGAATCGTCACTCCAGGGGTCGACATGCTTCCTGGGCGGATACCCATGCAGGTCTGCAGTCGCCGCTGCTGCGAGGACCGGAAGGCAGACATCGGTCCACACAGGCGACATCCAGGTCACTCTGACGTGGTATGCGAACGCGGACATCGACCTCTATGTGGAGGATCCGAATGGAGATGTGGTATACTACAGCAACCCCCAGGTCCCGTCGGGAGGCCAGCTGGATCGCGACAACATGTGCTCCAACTTCGAGATGGGCAAGCCTGAGAACATATTCTGGCCGACTGGCGGCGCGCCGCCTGGTGTTTATAAGGTCAGTGTGAACTACTACAGCGATTGCGGCGACGTAGGAGCGGTGAGATGGACTGTGCGCACGGTTGTCGGCGGGGACGTGAAGACATACACGGGAGTCCTGAACACAGAGGGGGAGACGCAGGAGGTCACGACATTCGAGATCCGATAGCTTCATCACTGAAGAACACCCTAATGCTCCGCCCGTCAGTGGGCGGAGCCACTCATTCTGTTTTCAGATCGACATCCGAAAGCTCTTTTTTCCCCGCCTCTGAAATGCCATTTGCCTCATCGAGATGATGATAAGTGATGATGAGGGGTAGTGGGCGATATTATGAGATCGATTGCAGAGATAGACGAGCGGATACGCAGGGGTGAGGCTACTGTGCTCACCGCTGAGGAGGTGAGGGGTCTTGTGGAGGAGAACGCGATCAAAGAGCTTCAGGATGTGGATGTTATCACAACGGCCACGAGAGCTGTCATGAGCGGGACGTACGCCGTGCTCTCATTCGGATTCGCGGAAAAAGGCTCGTTCACCCGCGCGGTGAGCGCTAGGATCAATGGCGTGCCTGCGCATGTGGGTCCGTGCCCAAATGAGAGGCTGGGTCACATGGATCTCATCGTCTTCGGTACCGCACACAGGGACGGAAGGTACGGCGGTGGTCATCTGTTCAGAGACCTTGTTGCCGGAAGAAGTGTTTGTGTTGATGTGGAGACATCAGATGGGCGCAGCATATCGAGAGATATCACCATCGATGAGATACCGCATGCTAGGATCTTCGGCACGAGGCACGCGTTCATGAACTACTCCGCGTTCGTGAATGCGGGGAGTGATGCCCTGAGCACGATATTCCATGCGATCCCGTTTCCTCCGGACATGAGCGGTGCTTCTTTCTCAGGGTGTGGCATTCTGAACCCCCTCAAGAACGATCCACTCCTGGAGACGATAGGCATCGGAACGCGGGTTCTCATAAACGGGGCTGAGGGCTTCGTTATCGGGACAGGGACAAGAAGCACTCCCGAGAGGCCAAATCTATCCGGGTTCGCTGACATGCATCAGATGATGCCTGAGTTCATGGGAGGCTTCGTGACATCTGCAGGTCCGGAGTGCATAACCTCATGGGCCGTGCCGGTTCCTGTTCTGAGCAGGCACGTTCTCGATGCTGCTTTGCTTCCTGAAAGATCCATTCCGATGCCGGTGATGGACATCAGCACGCGATCCACTCTGTGGGCTGCGGATTACGCGCAGGTCTGGGAGGATGTGGATCTCGCTGTTCATGTGAGAGCGGATTCGTGCAGGGATTGCGGGGATTGCATCGCAGAGAGGAGATGCCCGATGGGCGCAATCGAAAGACCGGTGCGCATAGACAGGAGCCTGTGCTTCAACTGCGGCCTCTGCTCGGTGCTCTGCCCGGATGTCTTCCGCGCGCGGCTTGGCTCAATAAGATCGCCGGATGGTCTGGATATTCCCGTGACGTTGAGACAGTCAGACCGCCTGCGCGCTCTCAGGCTTGCGGAGATTCTCAAAAAGAGGATACTCGATGGGAGCTTCAGGATCTCCGCATGCGTGGAGAGGCTCTCTCCATGAACCTGCTCAGGATCCCCTCAGGGGATAGAGGAATCACAGGGACGTCTGCGTTTCCTGGCTCCACAGTGGCCACGACCACACCACTCCCGGAGAGGCTCATCCTGAGCTCTTCTTCGCTTGTCACAACCCTCACATCCCTCACACCTGCGCCACGCGCGACTGCAGCCAGATCTGTGCATCTGGATGTACATGTTGGCTGGCATCCCGTGGAACCATACACACGGTTGTCGAGCACGACGAGAAGGTAATTGGTCGGGGCAAAGCTCGCGATGGTCGCAAGCGTGCCGAGGTTCATGAGTACCGCTCCATCTCCATCGATTGCTACAACCCTCCTATCAGGAAGAGACAGCGAGAGACCCAGAGCTATGGAGGAGGCCAGACCCATCGATCCCAGCATGTAGAAGTTCTCCGGCCTGTCTCTGACGGAGAAAAGCTCCCTGCTCGGGTAACCCAGATTGCAGACTATGAGGGCATTCGATGCATCAGCCACCTCTGCTATGATCGCTATCGCATCTATCCTTCTCATCTGCCCTCCCAGAACTTTATGTCAAGCAGAACCGCAACAGGCCGCTTTTCATTCACTGCAAGGCTCCATGCGGCCTCTACCGTCCCCTCCGCTTCATTTGGTCGCGGCCTGAAGAATTTGATCCCCATCGTCTTCAGCAGCGGCTCTGTCAGCCTTCCCATGGGGATCTGACCCACAAGCCGCTCCCCCTCAGTCCCCCGGTGGCTTATCACCATCAGCAGCGGTATCCCGTAGAGCATGTTCAGGGACGCCAGGGCGTTTATGCTGTTCCCAAGACCTGAGTTCTGCATCGCAATCGCCGGGCTCCTGCCGCCCATGTATGCGCCAGCGCATACCCCGATGCCCTCCTCCTCTCTTGTGACAGGCACGTGGATGATATCAGGATCGGAGGAGAGGAGGCACAGAAGCTCCTGAAGGTTCACACAGGGAACGGATGCGACGAGGTTTATGCCTGCTCTCTTTAAACCTCTGTAGACCAGCTCACCTGGGCAGATATTGAACATGATTCGTGATCCGTTGCAGATCCGCAATAATGTCAGGCGCTAATGTTGATCGCGCCTGTATCATCTCCTCCGGTTCAGCTCTGCAGCTCTGAAGTTCTCCTCAGCCTCTTTATTCATGCCGAGCTTTTGCAACGCCAGGCCCTTGTTGTAAAGGGCGATAGAGTTGCCTGGATCCAGCTGGAGGGCCCTCTCATACATCGCCAGTGCCTCTTGGTACCTCTCCTGGTAGTAGAGGGCTATCCCCTTGCCTATCCAGGCACCTGCGTACGTCTGATTGATGATGATGGCCCTATCGAATGCTGATAGTGCGTCATCGAGCTTCCCCATGCTCACGAGCGTGTTGCCTTTGTTGCCCCAGGCCTCGTAGTTCATTGGATCTGCCTGGATTGCCGCATCGAAACACACGAGCGAATCGTTGTATCTCTGCATCGCCACCAGCACGATCCCCTTGTAGTTCCATGCCTCTGCATCAGATGCAGCGAGCTGTGTGGCCCTGTCGAAGCTCTGGTATGCATCTCTCAGCATGCCTCTTGCGAGCAGTATCTTTCCCCGGAGAAGCCAGGCCTGCTCGATGCTGCCGTCCATTCTGAGCGCAGTCTCTGTAAGATTCAGGGCCTGATCGTAATCCCTCGCAGCAAAAAGCGCCTTTGCATTGTCAACAAGCTCATTGGGCGTGTTCTGAGCCATGGATGCACCGAATAGGAGTACCAGCATGAGCAACACTGTCGTTTTTCTCATGCTGAGCTCCATGCAGCGGAGATCAAATATAGATTCCGGTCAGCATAACTAGCAGCTGCCCCCATGTTTAGTCCCGAAACTTTTGACCTTATATACCCAATCCTGCTGGGTGAGAAATCGTAACATGGTAGTAAAGCCGAACGAGCGCAAGATTCGGTATACAGTTCGGGAGAAGATCAAGAACAGGAGCAACAAAAGGATCGCAGCTGAGATGAAGGTGAGCGTCTCCACGGTTAAGCGTGTCTGGAGGCATTATCTGAGAAAGAGGGAGATGATATCGATAAAGATGTTTGGCCGGCCGAGGAAGGAGATCGATCCTGAGTTAGAGGATCTGGTACTCGAAGTCCACAAAGAGCAAAATTTGGGTGCAAGAAGTCTTGAGCAGATCGCCCTTATCCATTTGATGACTTACCCGAAGGAGCAGGGGTCATGCTATGCGTTCGTTTCGACGAATGAATGCTTTCAGCGACCACATTGCATGCTCTGCAAGTTGCTACGCACATAAGAGCGAATCGCTGAATACGGAAAAGTGCGCATGGTGAAACAGATCGTAACCGACCACGTTAGCCAGTTCCATGCCAGTAATAAAGACAAAAAAAATGGAAACAGCGAAAGCAGGTTCGAGACATTTCTTGCAGAAAACAGGAACATGCTCAATACGTTGAGGTAAATTGCCCTCTTGGCGGATTTCTGGATGAACGGCTCTGCCATAGCAGCTTCACTTGATCAGTAACTCAAGCACGCTCACCATATTGAGCAAATACGTTGCGCCGCGTAGAGCTACAATCGAGGGCAAGGTACTAATAATTGGTCGTACCTCTCTGGCTTGAGGGCCCGTGGTCTAGGTGGTTATGACATCGCCTTCACACGGCGGGGATCACGCGTTCGAATCGCGTCGGGCCCACTGCCCACAAGGCTCTTTTGCGGAATTCGCTTTCATTGTCATCTCACAAAAGCGTTTAACATGTGCTCTTTTGGCCGGCGCGCTGATGCGTCAGCATGTGAGATCCGAGGCATTGGTTGCGTATTCCTCAATACATCCAGGCCCACAGCGGCGTGCTCCTCTCTTTCAAACCATCAGACTGTGATCCTGGGGCAAAGCAGTATATCCATAAACAGCAGATCTTCAATCATATGACAGAGATCTCCATCTGCTTCGAGGTCCACCAGCCGTTCAGACTCAGGAAGGACTTCTTCTGGTCGGGCAGCATCTTCCGAAGGTCCAGTCCGCATTATGAGTTCTACTTTGATGATAAGGAGAACAGGAGCATATTCGAGAGGGTTGCACAGAAGTGCTACCTTCCTGCAAACAGGATCATACTTGATCTCATAAAACGCTTCTCTGATACAGACCGTCCGTTCAAGGTCGCATACAGCCTCTCGGGGGTGTTCGTGGATCAGTGCAGAATATACGGACCGGATGTCCTGGATACCTTCATCGAGCTGGTTGACACCGGCAACGTGGAGTTACTCGATCAGACCTACTACCATTCGCTCACAAGCCTCTTCGACAGGGAGGAGTTCAGCGAGCAGGTGAGGATGCACAGGGAGCTCATGTGGGACCTCTTCGGCGTCAGGCCTGCAGTCTTCGAGAACACGGAGCTTATCTACAACGATGAGATCGCGGCTATGGCCGAGCAGATGGGCTACAGGGGGATATTTGCAGAGGGTGTCATCGCGGATCCGAACCAAGTTTACAGGCCAGAGGGGTGCGAGAGGATATCACTGCTTCTCAGGAATTATCAGCTCACCGATGACATAGGATTCAGGTTCTCTTCGAGAAACTGGGAGGAGTTCCCGCTCACTGCGGACAAGTACGCAGCATGGCTCGCAGCAACCCCTGGAAGATGCATAAACCTCTTCATGGACTACGAGACCTTCGGGGAGCACCACTGGCCTGAGACGGGGATATTTGAGTTTCTGAGATACCTCCCGGGCGAGATCCTGAAATGGAGGAATCTGAGATTCGCCACACCAGCGGAGATCGTTGATATGGTAAAACCCTCAAGCACAGTGAGCGTGAGGAGTGCAAGATCATGGGCTGATCTCGAAAGGGACACCAGCTGCTGGCTTGGGAATGCCCTCCAGTGGGCATGCTACACGTACCTCCAGAATCTCCATGGTCCATCGCGGGAGGCCGGAGAGGAGGTGCTCAGGATATGGAGGCTTCTCGGCCTGAGCGATCACCTCTACTACATATTCACCCACGGCGGCGGCCCGGGAGAGGTGCACAGCTACTTCAGCCCGTACGGAAATCCGTATGATGCGGCTGTGACCTACTTCAGCGTGCTCTCAGACCTTCACCGCCGCCTCTCAGAGATCCTTGACATGGCAGATCATCCGTTTGTGCTCTCCGCAAAGGATGGCTCTGAGATCGGCAAAGCATGGAGCAGTCAGGGAATGGTGAGCCTGCTCAGAAGAGCGGATACTGATGCTCTTGAGCATCACGCATCCCTGGGGAGCTTCGCTACCTGGGCATCCCAGAGCCTGGAAGACGAGAGCCTGGCCGGAGCGCTCAGAAAAGCATCCAGGCTGAAGGGCGAGGATCTCAGGGGCGCTCTGCTGGATGCATTCAGCAGGAGAATAAATAGATCGGCCACAAAAAAGTGATGAGAGAAAGGTGAACCATGATCCCCTACAGCGATGGAATATCCAGGGAATGGATCGTGACCAATGGAATAGGCGGATATGCATCATCCACATCCATCGGTGCGAACACCAGGGCCTATCATGGTCTTCTGATCGCATCTCTGAGCCCACCGGTGGACAGATGGCTCCTCCTCTCCTCTCTTGATGAGACCGTTAACGGTATCGAGCTGGCGAACCATCAGTATCCCGGCGTGATACATCCGCAGGGGTTCCGGTATCTTGTATCATTCACCGCAGAGCCGGTGCCCACGTATCTGTACAGGGCGAACGATGTGGAGCTCAAAAAGCAGATCTTCATGATCCACGGGGAGAACACGACTGTTATCAGGTACCACATCTCCGGCGACTCCCGTATCAGGATCATGCCACTCGTCACATCGAGATGCTTCCACGCAGTATCGGGCAGGCCGGAGATGTGCCAGGAAGCGATGGAGAGAGGCACTCGCCTCAGATCGAGATGCGATCTGTATCTCCTCTCTGACTGCGCGAGATACGTGAGAAATGAGATGTGGTACCACAACTTTGAGTATGAGGTCGAGAGGGCGAGGGGGCTGGGCTGGAGGGAGGATCTCCTATGCCCCGGCTGGTTTGAGGCTGATGTGAAGGGCGAGCTTGATCTGAGCATCACCGCATCCACAGGAATGGTCGAAGCAAACGAATCTGTGATTGAAAATGAGATGAAGCGGCGCCGGGTGGTCCTCTCCACACTTCCTGAGGATATCAGATCGCTTGCCATCGCTGCGGACAGCTTTCTGGTCCGCCGCGGCAGCGGCATGAGCATAATCGCTGGCTACCACTGGTTCGACGACTGGGGCAGGGATGCCATGATCGCTCTTCCCGGCCTCCTCCTCTGCACCGGCAGGTTTGATGACGCCAGGGCTGTTCTCCGGACATTCTCAGAGCATGTGCGTGATGGCCTTGTTCCAAACGATCTCGGAGCGGGCTCCTACAACACCGTGGATGCATCGCTTCTCTTCATAAGAGCTGTGTGCGAGCACTTCAGGCTCACATCAGATCTCACATTTATCAGGGAGCTCTGGCCGACGCTGATGAGCATTATCGAATGCTACACCACCCGAACACCTGTGGGATACATGGACTCCGACCTTCTCATAGCATCCTCGGAGGGCGCGACTTGGATGGACGCGAGAGTTGATGGCAGGTGCGTTACTCCCCGGGCTGGAAAGTGCGTTGAGGTGAACGCGCTCTGGTACGAGGCTCTGAGATCGCTGGAGGCCATCAGCGAGGCGACGGGCATGGAGTGGAGGTGGCAGGGCCTAGCAGCGCGCGTCAGGCGTTCATTCAGGCGGTTCTGGAACACTGCAGGGTATCTTTACGATACGATAGATCCATACGATGGGTCGGTGAGACCGAATCAGGTGATAGCTGTTGCGTTCTCCCGGGGGCTTTTATCGCTGGACCGGACGCGTGCGGTTGTGAGAAATGCGACGGAGGAGCTTCTCACGCCCTACGGTCTCAGGACATTATCTCCGGGGGATCCCGCCTACATCGGGCGATACGAGGGCTCTCCCAGGGAGAGGGATCGTGCGTACCATCAGGGCACAGTATGGCCATGGCTGATCGGGCCTTACATAACCGCGTACCTCAGGGCAAACAGGTACAGCAAAAGGAGCAGGATGCACGCGATATCCCTCCTCAGGCCGCTCCTGGAGGAGAGCCGCTACGGCATTGGAACCATCGCAGAGGTGTATGATGGCGATCCACCGCACAGGCCGGGTGGATGCATATCACAGGCATGGTCTGTGGCTGAGGTGATACGCGCGTTCCTCGAGGCGAGAAACGGGATCGAGAGGCGATGCTGAATTTGAAGATGGGCGAAAGGCATATGGAGTCCATCTGGCTGCGATGATAAGAGATATGAGATATACAGCACGCCGGAGAGCTGCATATCACATATGAGGTTGTGAGATGGTACTCAGATACAGCATTCTTGGAGATGATCTCCAGGTCCTGGAGGTACAGCTGGCTCCGGGTGAGAGCATCAGGTCCGAGGCGGGCGCGATGCTCTTCATGGACGATGGGATAGAGATGAGCGCGTCCACCGGGGGCATCATAAAGGGGTTTAAGAGAGCGTTGGCCGGAGATGGTTTGTTCATAACAGAATTCACCAACCGATCCGATGATATGAAAAGGATTGCGTTCTCCGCGCCATTTCCGGGAAAGATACTGCCGCTGGACCTCGATGATCTCGACGGCCAGCTGCTCTGCCAGAGGGGAGCATTCCTGTGCGGGGAGAGCGGCGTGGAGATAGAGGTGGCGTTCACGAAGCGGCTTGGTGCAGGCTTCTTCGGTGGGGAGGGTTTCATCCTTCAAAGGCTGAAGGGCAGCGGGAAGGTGTTCATCCATGCTGGAGGTGCTCTCATGAGCAGGGATCTCGGGGCGGGAGAGGCGATAAGTGTCGATACCGGATGCCTTGTCGCCTTCTCGAGTGACGTGGATTACGATATACGTTTTGTGGGCGGTGTCAGAAACGCCCTCTTTGGAGGTGAGGGTCTGTTCCTGGCGAGGCTCAGGGGGCCAGGAAGGGTGTACCTGCAGAGCCTCCCGCTTTCCAGGCTCGCGGATCGAATACTTCAGGGGAGAGTGGTCAGCTCGAGCAGCAACACCGACTGAGCTCACGGATTAACGGGGTGCAGCTCGACAAAGAGGGCTTTTGCATTCTCCATATAGTACTTTATGAGACACCAGATCTCATGACGATTTGTTTATATCCAATCTCACACTCCTCGGTCGGAAAAGGTGATCGTGTTTGATGAGCATAAACGAGATGGGCTTTGAGGTCTTCGAGGAGATGCTGGATCTGGCTGATGATCTCAGAGTCGATGTTATAGAGCTGGATAACGGCGCGGTTGTTATAGATGCTGGCGTGAAGGCGCCCGGTGGCCTCTGGGCCGGCATATTCATCAGCAGGATATGCATGGCGGACCTGGCCGATATTCAGATCGTGCCCTATGATCTGAGGGGGATATCAGTTCCCGGGATACAGGTCACCACAGACCATCCTGCGGTATCCTGCATGGGGTCGCAGTGCGCGATGTGGCAGATCAAGGTCGATAAGTACTTCGCTATGGGCAGTGGGCCTGCAAGGGCTCTTGCCCGAAAGACGAAGGAGCTCTATGAGAGGATAGGATTCGATGAGTACTCGGACGTTGGGGCAGTTGTGCTGGAGTCCAGCAGGATTCCGGATGCTGCTGTAGCTGCCAGGATAGCTGAAATGTGCGGAATAGAGCCCTCAGACCTGAGAATCGCCGTCGCCCCGACTGACTCTGTGGCAGGCATGGTCCAGGTCTCGGCCAGGATTGTCGAGACAGGCATGCACAAGCTGTTCTCCATGGGTTTCGATATAACGAAGATAAAAAGCGGCTGGGGCGTGGCTCCAATCGCGCCGGTGGCCGGCGACGCGACAAGGTGCATGGGTGCGTCTAATGATGCAATAATCTACGGTGGTGACACGTACTACACCCTCGAGTACGAGAACCTGGATGAGCTCAAAGATTACATCAGAAAGATGCCATCCTCTGCTTCCAGGGATTATGGCGTGCCGTTTTACAATGCATTCAAGGCCGCAGGTTTCGACTTCTTCAAGGTCGACCACAACATCTTCGCCCCTGCGAGGGTGGTGATGAACGAGCTCAGATCGAGAACAACCATCGCGAGCGGAAGACTGAATCATGATGTTCTCATGGAATCATTTGGGATCCAGGTGCTTTGAACCAGCAGCTTACAATGAAAGCATGACATGGAGGTCAACCTTCGGTGTCGGGGTGTTTCCGGACGAAACCAACACCGCATCAAAGCTTTTCCTTTTGGCGTGCCTTTACTGTCGCATGCGGGGTAATAATGAAAAACGGAGTCATCCCGTCGGGGTTTGCAGGCTTTGAAGAACTCTAATAATCGAACGAGTGAGAGAGGTGCTGATCAACGTTCGGTAACAAAATATTTTAATCATTCTATCTCTTCGGAGACTGCAACTTCAGAGCTCTACTCTCAATCACTTTCGCCCCGCATGGGCAGATGATATTTAGCCAGGCAGCAGAACCACAACACGATGGACCGGTCGATCCTGGCTCAGGGAGCGAGCTTCGATCTCGAGGATCTTGATCACAGGGTTCAGACGCTCAGCAGAAGCACGAGATACGACAGATGCTGCCACAGAAGGAATGACGACTCGCTGATCTACAGCGCATCGGGGCGCAATGGCTGCCATATACGTCTCTTCCGGACGCTCTTCACCAACGAGTGCTACCATCAGTGCGGGTACTGCCCCAATGCAGGAAGGGTATCGAATGGATGCTCCTACACCCCAGAAGAGCTCTCCGATCTCGTGGTCAGGCTCAGAAGGGAAGGGCGCATCGATGGTCTCTTCCTGAGCTCTGGCGCAGGCAGGGATGAGGATTCAACGATGGAGGAGATGGTCGAGAGTGTGCGAAGACTCAGGGAGAGGCATGGGTTCTCAGGGTACATCCACCTCAAGATTCTTCCGGGTACATCCAGGCATCTGATAGAGCAGGCTGTGGAGCTCGCCGACAGGGTGAGCATAAACATCGAGGCCCCTTCCGGGGATGTGATGCAGGAACTCAGCCCCACGAAGGATTACGAAAGGGACATACTGGACAGGCAGATGTACATACGTGATATCCTGGCTAGACGCTCCAGAGGCTCCCAGACGACACAGCTTGTGGTCGGCGCAGCTGGCGAAACAGACCTCGAGATATTCCAGAGGGTCATAAAGGAGTACGGGGAGATTGGGGTTAGCAGGGTCTACTACAGCGCATTTGTCCCCCTCAAGGGGACGATCTTTGAGCAGAGAATGCCACAGGTGAGATGGCGCGAGAGCAGACTCTACCAGCTCGACTGGCTTTACAGGGTCTACGGGCTGTCCCCAGATGAGATCGAGAACGTCTTCGATGATGACGGATTTCTTATCAATCAGGATCCAAAGGTCACGCTGGCCAGGGAATCGCTCGACGGGCCGCTCGATGTGAATGAGGCCGACCTTCAGAGCCTGATCCGCGTGCCTGGCATAGGACCGGAGAGCGCACGCAGGATCATCTCATACAGAAGAAGGAAGAGGATAGAGTGCCCGTCGGATCTCATCAGGCTCGGCATCAGAAGGAAGGCGATACCGTATTTGAAGATAAATGGATGGGTGCAGAAGCGGCTGTTCTGAGAAGATCAGAGGGTTATCGTCCAGGGTTGATACCATGCAGGAGGAGCATTTTATAGCAGTTTCTCCACACAGGCTCTCATGAAGAAGAGAGTGCTATTCGTATGCGTGCACAACTCCGCTAGATCCCAGATGGCAGAGGCACTTCTCAGGGCGCTCAAAGGAGATAAGTATGAGGCGTACAGCGCAGGTACCGAGCCCACAGAGGTCGACCCGGATGCTGTGAGAGCGATGGCCGAGATCGGCATCGATATATCAGAGCAGAGATCGAAGGGGCTCGAGAGCCTCAATGATATCAATTTCGATACCATCGTAACCCTCTGCGACGCTGGAGATGCCTGTCCTTTCATCCCCGGAGTCCACATGCACAGAGCCTTCCCGGATCCTGCGGGTGGTGGGATCAGCGCTTTCAGGCGTGTGCGTGATGAGATAAAAAGATGGATCGAGGAGACGTTCTGAGCGGCAGGATCTGCCCGTCCGGAGAGGTGCAGGCTCAGATTATGTTGATGTATCGATCGATCTCCCACTGATGGACGTATGTGTTGTAGCTCCTCCACTCGAGGTTTCCGAGCCTGAGGAGGTTGTTGACGACATGCTCTCCCAGGGCCTCTCTGATTACATTGTCCTCCTCAAGGGCGAGGAGCGCCTCATGCAGGTTTGATGGCAGCGTCCTGACCCCCAGCCTCTTCAGCTCAGCCTCTGATAGCTCATAGAGGTTGACATCCATCGGCTCTCCCGGATCTATGCCTCTCCGTATTCCATCCAGACCGGCTGCAAGTATCGCTGCAAAAGCCAGGTATGGATTGCATGATGGATCAGGAGACCTGAACTCTATTCGTGTCGATAGGCCCCGCGCCGCAGGGACCCTTATTAGAGACGATCTGTTCGGCCCGGACCAGCTGATGTATACGGGTGCCTCAAATCCGGAGACGAGGCGCTTGTATGAGTTTATCAGCGGGTTTGTGACCGCAGTTACAGCAGGAACATGCTCGAGCAACCCTCCAACGAAGTACCGTCCTAGGTCGCTTAGGTTGTACGGCCTCTCGGGATCGAAGAATGCGTTCTCTCCCTTCCTGAATAGAGAGATGTTGACGTGCATTCCAGATCCCGCCTGGCCGTATATCGGCTTGGGCATGAACGTCGCGCGCAGGTTGTTCTTCAGGGCGATCGTCTTTGTGACGTACTTGAAGGTGACGACCTTATCAGCGTTGCGGAGGGCGTCATCATAAACGAAGTCTATCTCATGCTGGCCCCTTGCAACCTCATGATGCGCTGCCTCCACTGTGAACCCCATCTCTATGAGCACGCGCACGATCTCCCTCTTGACATCCTCTGCAAGATCCACAGGGCCGAGATCGAAATAGCCGCCGAAATCGTGTGGTCTCGTGCCGGATCCGTTCTCCCTCTCAAAGAGGAAGAACTCCAGCTCAGGGCCTACATTCATCGTGTAGCCCATCTTCGCAGCTGCATCGAGGTTTCTCCTGAGAACATACCTTGGATCCCCTTCGAAGGGAACACCTTTTGAGGTGTAAACATCACATATGAGCCTGGCCTCATTCGCCCCGCCCATGGATCTCCAGGGCAGTATGCAGAAGGTGTCCAGATCCGGCTTCAGTACCATATCCGATTCCTGGATCCTCGCGAAGCCCTCAATCGAGGAACCATCAAATGAGATGCCGGTCTTGAACGCCTTCCCGAGCTGGGTGACGGGTATCGCAACATTCTTTACTATACCCTGGATATCGGTGAACTGCAGCCTTATGAACTCGACATTCCTGTCGCGTATTATCTCCAACAGCCTCTCTTGGGTCTGCAAACACAACACCACCATCGTGGCGCAATTTCTGAGCGTGAGATGCTGACGATGGCGCTCAGAGTCGCCTGGTCTGTGGCATGATTGGGGGATGGCTTATAAATATTATCTGCACGCCTTTCCCGATCGAGTTGGGTGCAGATGGCTGGCGCAAGAATTCTTGTTGTCGATGCGGGGGGGAGGGGCAACGCGATAGCCCACGCTTTCGCAAGGAGCCCATCTGTCGAGAGGGTCTTCGTGGCTCCGGGAAACGCGGGGAGTGGCCTTCTGGAGAAATGCTCCCAGGCAGATGGCTCCCAGATCAAGGGCATCGATGAGATGCTGTCATTTGCAGAGAGGAACAGGATCGATCTCACTTTCGTGGGCCCGGAGGGGTATCTCTCAGCGGGCATAGTGGATGCATTTGAGGAGCGCGGGCTGGATATCGTGGGCCCAGAGAGGCGTGCTGCGGTGCTGGAGGGGTCCAAATGCTGGACGAAGGATCTCCTGAGCGAGATCGGGGTGCCTGTGCCGCCTTACAGGAACTTCGATGATCCCGATGAGGCGAAGGAGTTCGTGAATCAGTTCTACGATGCCAACCCCACAGAGAACCTAGTGGTAAAAGCGGACGGCCTCGCGGCAGGCAAGGGATCTGTGGTATGCTCCTCCAGGGAGGAGGCTCTCTCCACCGTGGACAGAATCATGGTCGACCCCAGGATCTTCGGGGATGCGGGCAGCAGGATTGAGATCGAGAGGAGGCTTGAGGGAAGGGAGCTGATGTTCTTCGCCATTGCGGATGGCAAAAACATACTTCCGCTTGAGTCGGCGATGGATTACAAGCAGGCCTTCGCGCCTGATGAGTTCACAGCGATAAGGCTCTTCAACAGGCTCTCGGGGAACCCGAACCTCGATAACAACCCGAACACGGGAGGAATGGGCGGCTTTTCCCCCCATCCCTGGCTGGACGATGAACTCAGAGATGTGATCATGTCCAGGATAGCCAGGCCGACGATGCGCAGGGTCTACGATATGGGTTTGAGGTACAGGGGGTTCATTTACTTCGGCCTGATGATCGTGGAGCATGATGGGGAGCGCGAGCCCTATGTCCTGGAGATCAACGTCCGCCTGGGGGATCCTGAGGCCGAGGTGATACTCCCCAGGCTCAGAACAGACATGTACGAGCTCTCACGTGCAGTTCTTGATCGGAGGCTCGACGAGATTGAGCTGGAGTGGAGTCCTGAGTATCATCTGGGTGTCTGCGCTGTTAGCGGCCGCGTCGTCAAGCCTCTCTCCAGCGGATCTGAGGAGCGGCCGGGTTATCCAGGAGCCCATTACACAAACATCCCGATAAGAGGCCTCGAGAAGGTTGATCCGGATGTTCTGGTATACCACAACGGCACTGCGTTTGGGGATTCTGGAAAGATCTACACCACCGGTGGAAGGGTACTGACACTGGTCGCAAAGGGAGCATCGCTTGCAGAGGCGAGATCGAAGGCATACGACAACATAAAGAGGATAAGGTTCAATGGGATGCGGTACCGGAGGGATATCGGTCTCGACTACATATGAACTGCAGCTGTGGGCTCTGGGATCAGCCGAAACGCATAAAGAGGTGGAAGTCCTGCATCTGAGGGCACAGGATCGTGGAGAACAAATGACGCGAGGTCACCTGTGTGGATGAAAATCGCATTCAATGCCATTTTCGTGCCAGATCTCAGAGAGCAGTCTTTCAAAGACAGCGGAGTCTGCCATGTACGTCCTTGGTATTGAGGGCACAGCCTGGAACCTGAGTGCAGCGATCGTGAACGAGGATGATGTGATCATAGAGAGGGCTGCAACATACACGCCTGCGAGGGGCGGCATACACCCAAGGGAGGCGGCGCAGCACCACTCAGAGCACATCGGCCCGCTGCTTGGAGAGGTGATCCGGGGCGCCAGAGATCTCGGAATAAAGATAGATGGGGTCGCGTTCTCACAGGGACCCGGCCTCGGGCCGTGCCTGAGGACTGTCGCGACTGCGGCCAGGGTTCTCGCCCTGAAGCTCGGTGTCCCCCTGGTCGGCGTGAACCACTGCATAGCTCATATCGAGATCGGGAAATGGAAGACCGGCGCCAGGGATCCGGCTGTGCTGTACGTGAGCGGTGGCAACTCCCAGGTTCTCGCCCTCAGGCGCGGCCGCTACAGGATCTTCGGCGAGACTCTGGATATCAGCGTGGGAAACATGCTGGACAAGTTCGCGCGCTCCGTTGGCCTGCCACATCCTGGAGGACCGAGGATCGAGGAGCTCGCGAGGAAGGCAAAGGGGTACATACCGCTTCCTTACACCGTCAAGGGGATGGACTTCTCATTCTCGGGGCTTGCGACTGCTGCGACAGAGGCCGCCAGGAGATACGATCTGGCGGATGTCTGCTACAGCCTCCAGGAGACCGCGTTCGCGATGCTCGTCGAGGTGACCGAGCGCGCTATGGCTCATGCAGAGAAGGACGAGGCGATGCTCGTCGGCGGCGTTGGGGCCAACCAGAGGCTCGGAGAGATGCTCAGGCTGATGTGCGAGGAGCGCGGTGCGAGATTTTATCTCCCGGAGAGACGCTTCATGGGCGATAATGGATCGATGATAGCATATACAGGTCTGGTGATGCTCAAGAGCGGCGTGAGCACGCCGGTTGAGAGCTCCGGCGTGAGGCCAAATTACAGGACAGATGAGGTTGAGGTCAGATGGGCGTGAGATTTGCTGTGGATAAATTTCTGTGTGAGACGGATTCGCTCTCTTTACACATCTCTTCAGGAGAGATGGCTGGCATGGCTGTCTGTCTTGGACAAACGATGCAGTTATGCCGCTCTTTGCGCATCTCTTCAGGAGGGCTGGCATGAGATCGCTCTTAAAAGCGATGGTTGCGCTCATTCTGTGTGCGTGCATGCAGCCGGGCTCCTGCGGTGTGACCGTAATGCTGACCACAGGAGAAGCGCTTCAGTTCGCCGGAAACCTCACGCTTGTGGTGGAGGATGTGGACCTGCAGGCAGGCAAGGTGTGGCTCACGCTTTACAGCAGCGGGTCTCCGGTCGCATCATCTGTCCTCGGGATCGGAGATCACTTTGTCCACTACGGCGTGAAGCGTATAGATCTCCAGGTCATCAACATCTACGCTGGCGGGGATAGAGATCTGGTCGTCCTGGATGTTATAGAGGGCATACTGGCTAGCCCCACAGAATCATTAAGGAATGTCAACCAAGAAGACGCAGAAGCTGCAAAAAATGTGAGGACAGCACCAGGTCTCGGGGCTGGGGAGACGCTCGTCGCGCTGGCCGTGGGCATTCTCGCTTCTGTATGGCATAGCTGAAGGTCACGGCCTGCCAAAGTGCTTCTCGAATACCGCTGGGATCTCATCGACCCTTCTCAAAACAAATGTCCCCTCCATCGCCTCAAGACGTTTCACATGCTCCACGTCCTCACGCCGGATCCGGAGCTTCAGATCCCTTCCGTCAGGCAGCCTAGTGGTGGTAACGCCCTCCTCGTAGTCTGATGGCATTATGTACAGCGGCACGTATGCCTTCTGCGCCATTATCGCTGCATTGGTCAGAAGCGTATCCGCCAGCCGCAGGGAGATCTTTGCCACAGTGTTGGATGTCGCAGGTGCTATGATGAGGAAAACAAACTTTCCCAGCTGCAGCTGTCCTGCCAGGAACGGGGCGTTCGCATTCGCCTCCACCCAGATCTTGTCGAAGTTCGCCTCCAGCTCGTTGAAGAGCTTGTAGTACTTGATCACCTGGTCCCCTGCCCTCGATATGTATACCCTGATATCCACAACATCCCTGTAGATCTCCTGGACGTTCTTCATCATGTCCACAATCTCTGGAAGCCTGTCACCACTTCCGGTTATTCCCCAGGCCACCTTTGGTTTTCTGTCAGGCATGATATACACGAAGCTCAGGATCTGCATAAAATTTTCGATAAAATTGCTGCGTTGAATAATTGTGACATAAAATGTCGATCGCTATCGATTTTTACTATAATTGTAATTTGTATGAAGTGAGTCTCTGCTATAGGATTCTCAAACATTATTCAACACAACAGATAAAATCCCAATTCGTCATTGAGGTCTACAGCATGTGATCACAAGGATTCGTGATCCCATGTCGTGATGCCAATTACTGAACGCTCTGATCCATTTGATAACTTGCCCATAGAATAACTGGTCCTGCTATGCATTCCTGCTGAACGAATAAGTGCGTTCAGCAGCCACATTGCACGCCAACAAGTTGCCAAACACATAAGAGCGTTCCTGAAATGCCATTCAGCGAAACGATCCGGCGACATGAACAGGCCATCCAGCAGCTTGAGCCCGCACGAGCATCGCGATATTCGACCTGAGATGGGCGGGGATAGTTCTTGTGTATCCTGGTCGTGGGGTCTATGGTGCCAGCGTCGAGCATCGCGATATTTGACCTGAGATGCAGCATTTGAAATAATTTATCGTTCTATTTGATTCATTTTCGTATTTAAATGTGTCATGGAACAAACAAACCGCATTATTTTTAATTTATATCTTTAGGGTAACAAATTAATATTATGATTTCGCCAGATGTCACAAATGAAGGAGGGATTTATACTTGGCAACGAATAAGGCGCTGGACTCCACCATCAAGGTGCTCGACACCACTGCGAATCCGGCCCCACTCGGGCTCATGGGCTTCGGCATGACCACAGTGCTCCTGAACCTGCACAATGCGGGTTACTTCGAGCTCAGCGCGATGATACTGGCCATGGGTATCTTCTACGGAGGCATAGCACAGATAATAGCCGGAATCATGGAGTGGAAGAAGGGGAACACCTTCGGAACCACAGCGTTCACCTCTTACGGCCTCTTCTGGCTCACGCTGGTCGGTCTGATACTCATGCCCGGCATGAATCTCGGAGAGAAGGCATCTCTCCCCGCAATGACAGCATACCTGTTCATGTGGGGATTGTTCACTGCAGTCATGTTCTTCGGGACACTGAGAGCGAACAGAGCCCTGCAGTTCGTCTTCCTCTCGCTGGCGATACTGTTCTTCCTGCTCGCGGCCAGAGATGCAACGGGCAGCGCTTCGATAGGGACGCTGGCTGGCTATGAAGGGATCATCTGCGGCCTCTCCGCGATATACACAGCCCTTGCCCAGGTTCTGAACGAGGCGCATGGAAGGGTCATACTCCCGCTCGGACAGGTGAAATGATCACACTGTCCACATTTTTCTCTGCACCCCGAATCGTACAGCGATTGACGTAACATCCGATTACTGAGGCATTCGGCTGTTGACCCGGCCGCTGGGGGCAGTCGGGATCAGCGCGCACAGGCATAACACCTCATGAATCCAGCTGCCTCGCATGCCGCACGCACACAGTGAGGGAATCTTGATATATCGATCTGCGGAATGAGTTCTTGGAGGGGTTCCGATCAAAGAGGAGATCTGGATTGAGAAGTACAGGCCCACGAGCCTGGATGAGATTGTGGGCCAGCCGGAGATAGTCAGGCGCCTCAAGTCGTACGTGGCCACGAGAAACCTGCCCCATCTCCTCTTCTCAGGGCCGCCGGGTGTCGGGAAGACAGCGGCTGCGATCAGCATAGTGCGCGAGATATTCGGCGAGGGATGGAGGGATAACTTCATCGAGCTAAATGCCTCTGACGAGCGCGGCATAGATGTCGTTCGCACAAAGGTCAAGGACTTCGCCCGGATGGCGCCTCTGGGAGGTGCCGAGTTCAAGGTGATATTTCTTGACGAGGCGGATGCGCTGACAAGCGATGCGCAGTCTGCTCTCAGGAGAACAATGGAGAGGTACAGCGCGACCTGCAGGTTCATACTCTCCTGCAACTACTCCTCGAAGATCATAGAGCCGATACAGTCGAGATGTGCGGTCTACCGATTCAGGGCTCTGACTCCGGAGGCCATCGAGAAGAGAATCAGGTACATCGCGGAGCAGGAGGGCGTGGAGGTAACTGAAGATGGCATCGAGGCCATAAACTATGTCGCAAGGGGAGACATGCGGAAGGCAATAAACGCGCTCCAGGCCGCGGCCCTGATAAGCGATAAGGTGGACATGAACACGATCTACCAGATAACATCGATGGCGAGGCCTGAGCAGATCAGGAATCTGATAAAAATGGCGATATCCGGGGATTTTGCGGGCGCGAGAAACGAGCTCGACGATCTTCTCCTTGTACAGGGGCTCTCAGGCCAGGACGTGGTGGTCCAGATCCACCGTGAGATGCTCGATCTGGATGTGCCTGATGCAGATAAGGTCAGGATGATCAACCGGATTGGAGAGATCGACTTCAGGATAACAGAGGGGGCGAACGAGAGGATACAGCTTGAGGCGCTGATAGCCTACATGGCCCTCACAGGGCTGTCAAAGTCGACTGCCACGTGATATCCATGGTAGGATTTAAAGTATTTGCTCAATATCGTGAGCGTACTTGAGTTACTGATCAAGTGAAGCCGCTATCATCGGGCATAGTCGTTCATCCAGAAATACTCCCATAGGGCAATTTACCTCAACGTATTGAGCATGTTCGATTTATAGTATTATAGCAACTTATGCGGAATACTATAAACAGCGCTCTTATCCATCCGATAACTTGCCCAAAGAGGCACTGGTCCTGCTATGCGTTCATGGCAGATGAACGAATGCTTACAGCAGCCAAACCACACAGCCCCCAAGTTGCCAACCACATAAGAGCGTTAAACAGATGTTCGGGCTCCGAAAGGCAGCAGCATGAACCTCTGCAGGGATGGAAAACCTGCACAGATCGATGCCTGTACAGGTCTCTCACTCAAACTCTGATCCTGCCATCCCTGGAGCGTCGCTCTTCAGATCTTCTGTATCTCCTCTGGTGTTGCTATCTTGACGCCCCTTGAGCTCAGAGTTCTCCTTGCGGCCTCTATATCATCGACACGCATTATAAGCATCGCCTTCTCCGATTTCGCGGTAACGAATGCATATGCGTAATCGATGTTGATGTTGTTCTCCCCCAGTGCGCTGACTATCTCGTATAGCCCGCCGGGCGTATCCCGCATCTCAACCGCAAGCACATCTGTCATCGATACAGTGAAGCCGGAGTTGCGCAGAACTTCATAACCCTTCTGCGGGTCATCAACAACCATTCGTATAACACCAAAATCGCCGGCCTCTGCAATGGTCATCGCTCTTATGTTGACACCAGCATCGGAAAGCGTCTTCGAGACCTTGGCCATCCTGCCAGGCCTGTTCTCAACGAAAAGTGATATCTGCTTTATCTCGCTCATCAAAAACCCCTCCATTACACCTTACGGGTATCTATGACCCTTTTTGCCTTTCCTTCTGAGCGCGGTATGACGCCCGGCTCCACCAGCTCAACCTCTGCGGATATGTTGAGCACATTCTTCAGCTCCTTGGATATCCTCCTGTTCAGCGCCATAAGATCGCCTATTCTGTCGCTGAAGCCCCTGTCGGTGAGTTCCACCCTGACCTTCATCACGTCAAGAGCGCCCTCTCTGCTGACAATAATCTGGTAGTGCGGCCCAACCTCGGGTATGTTCATAAGCACGGATTCAATCTGGCTGGGGAAGACGTTTATGCCGCGGATGACCAGCATGTCATCTGTTCTGCCGAGAACTCTCATTATCCTCGGGTGTGTGCGGCCGCATTCGCACGGCTCAGACTCCCTGATTGTGAGATCCCCTATCCTGTATCTTATGAGGGGCATCGCCCACTTGTTCAGCGTGGTGACGACCAGCTCTCCTGTTTCTCCATCCTCGACCTGTTCCCCTGTCTTCGGGTCGATGATCTCTATGAGAAACATATCTGCCCACACATGAATCCCGTTCTGGTGCTGGCACTCCGTGAAGAGCGGCCCGCTTATCTCGCTGGTCCCGTATATGTCGTAGGCCTTGATGCCTGTTATATCCTCTATCCTCCTTCTAGTCTCAAGAGACCACGGCTCTGCGCCGAAGATGCCTGCCCTGAGCTTTGTGTCCTCTCTTATGGACACACCCATCCTCTCAGCGACCTCTGCTATGTGGAGGAAGTATGATGGTGTGCATGCTATCGCGGTGCTCTCCAGGTCCTGCATCAGCTCGATCTGGCGCTCCGTGTTGCCCGTGCTTGTTGGGAGCACCGCGGCACCGATCCTCTCCGCCCCGTAATGGAGGCCGAGACCCCCTGTGAAGAGACCGTAGCCATAGCCGACCTGGATTACATCGTTTCTGCCCAGCCCGATGGATGTCAGGGCTCTCGCGAGCGACTCTGTCCAGGTCTCAATATCGCCCTTCGTGTATCCAACCACCGTCGGCTTGCCGGTTGTGCCGCTGGAGACATGATATCTCACGACCCAGTTCTTCGGAAGGCAGAACATTCCTGTTGGATATGTATTTCTAAGATCGACCTTTCTTGTGAACGGAAGCTTCGTTATGTCATCCAGCTCCTTCACGTCATCAGGTGTGACGCCTGCCTCAGCGAAGCGCTGCCTGTAAAACGACGAGTGATCATAGACGTATCTAGTTACGGCCTTCAGACGGTCAAGCTGGAGCGCTTTAAGATCCTCAGCTGGCATGCGCTCCATATGCGGATCCCAGTATCCAGACATCAGTATCTACCCGCGTGCTGTTATGTGCATCTATGATAAAAAAGAATCGATGAGCCAGAAAATTTGCGTCCGCTCTTTTGTATTAAGCAACCTGGAGGTCATGCAGGGAGGTTGCTGAACGCACTCATCCCTCGCCAGGCCTTCAACGCAGTCGAAGATAAGTCGAAAAGAGCGCATGGCAGGAGAAGTACCTCTTCAACAAGTTAACAGATGGATAAGAGCGTTTGCGTCCCTCTTTGTTTGGCGTCATCTGTGCTGCCGAATGCGCTCACCCCTCCCCCAGATCTGATGGCGGAAAGGTGCAACTGGTAAGTCAGCTGGTAACCAGGTTGTAAGGCATTCCCCGACGAGGGGATCGTCTGCCTGTTTTCCTGCAACAGCATGTGAGAACATGCTCAATACGTTGGGCTAAATTGCCATCTCGACGGATCTCTGGATGAACGACTCTGCCATAGCAGCTTCACTTGATCGGTACCTCAAGCACGCCCACCATATTGAGCAAATACGCATGTGGCAACACAGGAGTCATAAGGTGTTATGCCAAAGACCGGTTCATGACAAGTGGATCCGCGAACTGTTGGGGCACAACTAACGCGAAGTCATAAGGTGTTATGCCAAAGACCGGTTCATGACAGGCTGTTCTGATTCAAACCCGCAATCGCAGCCTGGAAGCAGTGAATGGTTTGCGCAGTGCAATGGTTTTACAAATGTTTTAATCATCGGGGCGCGCTTCCGCCCGAAGTGCAGGCAGGGTACACGCTGCCCCTCAGAGGATGATCTCGATGTTCAGCTCTTCTGCGAGCTCCTTGTACCTGTTTCTTATGGTGACCTCTGTCACGCCAGCGACGTCGGCCACCTCCCTCTGAGTCCTTCTGTCGTTGCACAGGATCGAGGCTATGTAGATGGCTGCCGCCGCAACACCGGTCGGGCCGCGTCCTGATGTTAGCTCCTTCTCCGCGGCCTGTCTCAGGATCTCTATGCCCTTCGCCTGGACATCGCCTTTGAGGTTGAGCCCAGAGCAGAATCTGGGGATGTAGTCGATCGGGCTCGTCGGCATGAGCTTGAGCGAGAGCTCGCGCGATACGAACCTGTATGTCCTTCCGATCTCCTTTCTGCTCACCCTGGATACCTCAGCGATCTCATCGAGCGTTCTCGGCACGTTGCACTGCCTGCATGCAGCGTAGAGCGCAGCAGCCGCGACGCCCTCTATGCTCCTGCCGCGGATCAGGTTCTTCTCGACGGCTCTCCTGTAGATCACAGCAGCGGTCTCCCGCACGTTTCTGGAGAGGCCTAGGGCGGACGCCATCCTGTCGAGCTCTGAAAGGGCGAATGCGAGGTTGCGCTCTGTGGCGTTACTGACCCTTATGCGCCTCTGCCACTTCCTCAGGCGGTAGAGCTGGGCACGGTTTTTCGAGGAGATAGTCTTCCCGTATGAGTCCCTGTTCCTCCAGTCGATCATCGTGGAGAGGCCCTTGTCATGGATGGTGTACGTCATCGGGGCTCCGACCCTCGATCTCTTCATCCTCTGATCGTGATCAAAGGCCCTCCACTCAGGACCCTGATCGATGAAGTTCTCGTCTATGACCAGGCCGCAGTCAGAGCATACAAGCTCCGCTCTCTCGTAGTCCCTGACCAGAGCACGACTTCCACACTCGGGACACTCTACAGTATACTTATCAAGCTCCTCCTCCTTCTCCTTCTCGCGCTGGAGCTTGATGCGCTCTTTTATCTTCTCCTGCTCTGTGCGCTCTATCTCTCTAATTCTCTCTATCTCTTCCACTTACCATCTCTCCTGGGAGATTCCACATAGAGCATGCTTCCGACGTGAACCGTCGTGTCGACTCCTCTGGCGGGTCTGACGATAACATACGGCCTCTCCAGAGGACCGAAGATATCCGAGACCTTACCGATCTTTGTGCTCTTTCGATCAACAACCACAGATCCAATCTTTGGAGGATCGGCTGCATCCCTGCGAACAATAAGTTTATTCTGAACCACATGGAGTGCTGTTCCCAGCCTCTTCAATAGTTCACCTCAGCAGGAATAGAGCACCACTAGTATATAAAGATTTCGAAAACCATTTATCTCATTAGGTTAACCTCCTGGCACCAGGAATGTTCGAAAGATTGTCTACGGTTCCGGATGCACAGGAGCTCATCGACAGGGCCTTCAGGCGCGGCTCAAAGGCTGTCAAAGCTGCCGGGAATGATGCAGCCTTTGTCGGCACAGCTGGCGGGGTCCTGGCCACCTCTCTATCATCAATCGTCAGGAGGTTTCCAACGTTTGAGAAACTGCCCGAGTTCTACTACGATCTTGTGGATGCGGTGGCTGGCGTGGATAGGCTCCGTGTATCACTCTCCAGGGTGGGATGGGCCTCAAAGCAGATACGCAGGATATCAAGGGACTACATGCTGAGCCCGAGGGGCGCTGAGGAGATGAGATCTGCTCTGGGGCGAATGGCATCCGTTCTCAGATCGATCGATGAGGATCTCGTCTTTCTGAACGAGGCAGCATCTCGTCTGAGGGAGATTCCCGGCATAGATCCCTCCCTTCCCACGATAATAATCGCAGGCTATCCAAATGTCGGGAAGTCCAGCTTTCTCGCCATGGTCACCAGGGCCAGGCCAAAGATCGCCAGCTATCCCTTCACAACACAGGGCCTGATCGTCGGTCACATCACCAGAGAGGATCAGAAATATCAGATCCTGGATACACCAGGGCTTCTGGACAGGCCGCTATCTGAGAGGAACGAGATCGAGAGGCAGGCTATCGCCGCCATGCGGCATCTCAGAGGCGTCGTGCTATTTCTCATAGATCCGACGGGCCACTGTGGCTATCCGCTCGATGCCCAGCTCAGGCTCCTGGAGGAGATACAGAGCTGGCTGGAGCTGCCCGTCGTTGTGGCATACAACAAGTCGGATATACCATCCGAGCATCCCAGAGATGGCATCAGGATATCAACGCTCACAGGAGAGGGTGTGCCGGAGGCTCTCGATATCTGCATGTCTATGATGAACGACGAGTCTCGCCTATAAACCTCACCAGTCCGGGTGAGACCTTCAGATCCTCAGAGAGACTCTCTGCGATATCCTCAGGGCTCATACCCGAGCTCATGAGCTCTGATATCCTCCGTAGATCCTGCTCCTCTATTATCAGGTACTCGCTCAGATCCTTCCTGTGGCCCCATACGTCGCCCTCTATCAGGGAGATCCCGTGGATCTGCAGAAACATCTTGCCGGCCTGTGAAAGCGTCCGATAGTAAGATGCTGGCACCTGTATCGCCTTGAGCTGAGGGCATCTCTGGAGAAGCCTGAAGATGTCCGCATTCGATGCCCTGAATGCGAGATGCACAAAGAGCTCATCCCTGCTCAGCCGTTCTATCTCGCTCTTGGAGCTTACCACTCTTATCCTCAATGTGGCTCACCCGGGTTGAATTTGCCATCCCATGGACCATCCCTGGATATAAATTTGGTGATCGAAGCAATATTGCTTTTCTAGAGCAAAAAGTGAACCGCTCTCGATGCAGCTTCACGTCCCGGATTTGCCGAATGGTTCCCAGGGAATCGGTGGTCTCGAGAATAGCTGGACAGGCTGTCGAGGATTCGAGCGCAGCGGTATGATGCTGAACCCCACTGGATGCATCTGATCTCAAAGATGTGATTGCACGATTGCATAGCTGGAGGCACCAGCAGAAAAATCTGTACACTCTCATACATCCGATAACCTGCCCGGCGAGGCACTTCTCCTGCCATGCGCTCGTTTCGACTTATCTTCGACTGCGTCGAAGAGTTTCGGCGAAGTCAAAACTGTCGAAATCATTCGATGTAGTCGAAGGCCCAGCGAGGGATGAGTGCGTTCAGCAACCTCCCTGCGCGACCTCCAGATTGCTGAATACAAAATAGCGAATCTGTATAAGTTTAGGGGGAGGAGGAACGCCTTTGAGCCAGATGTGATAACCATCGAATCAATCTGCCTGTGCTGCGTTGAATATAGTATTCCGCATAAGTTGATATAATATAACATATCACATAAAATAATCTATAAGGTATGACATATCCAGTAGCTTTTAAATGGATTTACATGAAGTGGCGCAAAG
Organism: Methanothrix sp.; assembly: GCA_029907715.1. NCBI lineage: Archaea > Methanobacteriati > Methanobacteriota > Methanomicrobia > Methanotrichales > Methanotrichaceae > Methanothrix > Methanothrix sp. The sequence continues at coordinate 114,243 of JARYLI010000003.1, read as the reverse complement.
AACTATGATTAAGACCTAAAAGGTCGAAAACTATCGATTTTTACTATAATTACAACGCTCTTATCCATTTGATGACTTTCCCAAAGGAGCAGGGGTCATGCTATGCGTTCGTTTCGATGAATGAATGCTTTCAGCGACCACATTGCATGCTCTGCAAGTTGCTACGCACATAAGAGCGAATTACAATTTGTATGAATTGGGTCTATGCAGTCAGATTCTCAAACATCATTCAACACACCCTCTGCCTGGAAAAGTCTTAATACTCTCTATTCGGTAGTACTCACAGGTGTTCGTCCATGAGGGTACATCTCCTGTTTGTCTTTCTTCTGATACTGCTCACGACCACAGGCATTGCTCCAGCTAGCGAGGTGCTTCTTCTGAACTCCTACAACCCCGGCATGGCCTGGACAGATGATGTCACCAACGGTGTGCGCCTCAGGCTGGCGATCGATGCGCCGGATGCGAATCTCACGGTGGAGTACATGGACGCCAAGAAGATCCAGCTGAACGAGTCCAGAATGGAGTTCCTGAAGAGGCTGTACTCTGAGAGATACGGTGAGAGACAGTTCGATGTCATCATATCCTCAGATGACGACGCGTTCAGGTTTCTCCTGAAGAACAGGGACGAGCTCTTTCCCGGGGTTCCAGTGGTCTTCTGCGGCGTGAAGGACTTCAGGCCAGAAATGCTGAGCAATGTCAGTGGATTCACAGGGGTTCTCCTGAACGTGAGCATCGAGGATACGGTCGGTCTCATGCTCAGGCTTCATCCATCTGCAGATAAAATAGTGGTCGTGAATGACAACACCACCACAGGAAGGGCAAACAGGAGGGTGCTGGAGGGCGTTATACCAGAGTTCAATGTCACCTTTGAGGTTCTTGATGATGTGACGGCGGATGAGCTGCGCGAGAACGTATCCAGGCTCGGCCCTGACGCGCTTGTGCTACTTCTCACTTTCAACAGGGATCGCGCTGGAGGGGTCTTCACCTATGAGGAGAGCGCAGAGCTTCTCCGGCAGGCCAGCCGTGTTCCCGTCTACGGTGTGTGGAAGATGTGTCTGGGTCATGGCATAGTCGGAGGCAACCTCAGCAGTGGAAAGGCGCAGGGAGAGAAGGCCGCAGAGATCGCAGCGCGCATACTGCGGGGCGCAGATCCGGATAACATACCCATAACCGATAACAGTCCAAATGTTTACATGTTCGATATGGTCGAGCTTCGCAGATTCAACATCTCCCCCGGATCTCTGCCCGCGGGCAGCATCATAATAAATCAGCCGTTCCACGACAGGGCGGATCTGAGCCACATGAACCTCAGCTGGCACAACATGAGCGGCGCGAGCCTGAACCAGACGTACCTGAACGGCTCGGATCTGAGCGGCTCAAACCTTACTGGAGCATATCTCAGGTACAGCATGATATACGATGCGAACCTGAGCCTTGCAGACCTCTCCGGCGCGGATATCGAGGGCGCTGATATACACAACACAAATCTCCGCGAGGCCAGGCTGAGAGGCGCAAAGGTCATCAGTGCCGACCTGATAGGAAGCGATCTGAGCTGCGCAGATCTCACGGAGGCAGAGATGGAGAACGCCAGGCTGAGCGGGGCGACTCTCTTCGGCGCCAGGATGGACGGAGCAGATCTGAACGGCACCAAGATGGATGGATGCAATCTGAGCGGAGCTTTTCTCCGGAACGCATTCGTCTACCGTGCCACTCTCAGAGACGCGAATCTATCAGGGGCAAACATGAGCGGCTCAGATCTCAATGGCATTGACCTCACGCGCGCATCTCTCAGGTACTCGGATCTGAGAAGCACATCGATGCAGGACTCTGTGATGAGAGATGCGGATCTGACCGGATCCAAGCTCACAGGCGCCGTTATGATGCGATCCAACATCTCGGGCGCGAATCTCTCGTTCACAGACATCTCAAACACTGATATGCGAAGGTGCTGCATGCTCTTTACAGACCTGCGCGGCGCGAATCTTAGTGGTGCCAGGCTCGACTCATCAATGCTTTTCAGGGCAGATCTGACACGGGCATCTCTGGTCTCAGCAAGCCTCCGTGGTGTGGACCTCACAGAATCAGATCTATCAGAGGCTGATCTGAGGGATGCGGACCTCACGAGCGCCAGATTGAGCAGCGCTGTGCTTGAGGGCGCGGATATGAGCGGCGCCAGGCTGCTCGGCGCGGATCTCACACAGGCGAGGATGCATGATATGCTGTTAACGAGAGCCAACATGCTCGGCGTGCGTGCGAACTGGGTGGATCTGAGAAACAGCCGCTTGTCAGGAGCTTTTCTCACAAGAGCCGAGCTGTTTGGAGCAGATATGAGCGGCGCTGACCTGAGCGGCGCAGATCTCGTAAAGGCATATGCCCTGAGGGCAAACCTGTCGGGAGCAGATCTCACGAATGCGAGGCTGGACGATGCTGACTTCAGTGGGGCGATTCTCAGAGGTGTGATAATGTCAGGGATTGTGATTCACAGCGTCAACTTCGGACAGGCAGATCTCAGCCGGGCCGATATGTCTGGATGCCGCCTTGAGGCCCTCTACGTCTCGAATGCTGTGATGAGATCTGCGAAGATGAGAAATGCCATCCTGAGGGGCGTGATGCTGGAGAACTCAGATCTGAGCATGGCAGATCTGAGGAGAATAAAGGCGACAGGTGTGTATCTCACCAACACAAGCCTCTCCGGGGCAGACCTGCGAGACTCTGAGCTCTACTCGGTAGGATTTACGAATGTCGATCTGCGCGGAGCCAGGCTCGATGGAATAAAGTATGATAGACCAACGCTCGAGAGCCTGGCGCGGCAGAACCTCGACGGGGTGAGCATGAGCGATGATCTCAGGAGGGATATCGAGAGGGTCAGGAGTGAGGCCTCCTGACCTCATCGATGATAGGAAAGCAGGCAGAAGACCCCCTCCCCTTCAGGGGAGGTTTCGACTTACCTTCGACGTAGTCGAAGGCATGGCAATGAATGCTTTCAGCGACCACATTGCATGCAAGTTGCTGCGCACATAAAGAGCGTGCGCTCTTATCCATCTGATAACTTGCCCGAAGAGACACCAGTCAAGCTATGCGCTTGTGGCGAGCGGATGAATGCATTCAGCAACCTACCGCATGACCTTCAAGTTGCTGAATACATAAGAGCGAGAGCGTGAATGATTACAGCAGCCAGACCACACAGCCTCTAAGTTGCCAAACACAAAGAGCGAACGAATCATTCAGATCCATGCATATTCCTCTTGAAAACTCCACCTTCAACAGCCCCTGGTATCTCATCAGGCGATTCGAGGATCACGTAGCCCCTCTCCCTGAGGATCTCGATGTTTCTCAGATCTATGCTTCTCCGCCTGACGTTCATCCTCACAGCATCTATCGCACCGCTGCTGCAGAGAGGCAGGCATGTACCACATCCATCGCACAGCATCAGGTCTATGGAGCGAATGTCATCGCCTGATATCGCACCCTGAGGGCAGGCTCTCTGCGGAGGACAGACCTCGCATCCTCTGCACATCTCCCTGTTCACAGCATAGGGCGCTCTCGTCACAACCTCTCTCACATCAGTCGGCAGCACAAGCACCGGCACCTCTGCCTTCTCAGCCATCGCGGCTGCATTTGTGACGATCGTGTCCGCTATCCCGCATGCGATCTTCGCCACGGTGTTCGATGTGGCGGGCGCGATCAGCAGCACGTCAAACCTGCCCAGCATGAGCCTTCCGGTCATAGGAAAGCTCCTTCCAGATTCACTCTCCAGAAAGATCTCCTCCAGATAGCCTCCTCCGGAGATCTCGTGGAGTCCATCGAGCAGCCCGTACATGCGCAGAACCTCCTCGCCTGCTCTTGATACAAATGTGCACACTCTGTTCCGGGCTGCGACCTCGCGCATCGCCTTCACGCTCTCAGCCAGGTACTGGCCGCCGCCGGTTATTCCCCAGGCAACCCTTCTCATCCGGAGAATGATTGATTCAGATGGCTATATATCTGGTGCAGGCCTTTATAGAAACGTTATATTCGTTTGCTTCCGGAGGTCTCCATACGGCTGAGTTTGTGGTGGACCACATGCTGATGCGCCTGGGAAGATGGCTCAGGCTTGCGGGTCACGATGTGGAGAATCCAAGGTCCATGAGCGATGGCGATCTCATCGCGCAGGCAGGGGAGAGGAGAACGCTGCTCACACGCGACAGGTCTCTGGCAGAGCTTTGTGAGAGGGCTGGAGTGAGATGCATTCTCATAAGATCCTCTCATATCGATGACCAGCTGAGAGAGGTGCTGGAGAGAGGTATCAACCTCGATCTCAACCCGGAGAGGTGCACCATCTGCAACGGCGAGCTCCTCGATATGGGGAACAGGAGATGGATGTGCTCAAGGTGCGGAAAGATCTACTGGCAGGGGTCGCACTGGCGGGGGATCGAGGCGCGGCTCAGATCTCTGGGCTCTTAGGACGGTATCCGCCGGAGATCTCCCTGGAGTTGATGTACTCTGAGAGGCGCATCTCGCCGGGAGCTATCGACCACATGTGGTTGCGGTTGAAGCAGAGCTGTGGCTCATACCTGTCTCTGCTTTCCGGCTCTGTGAACGGATCTGCTGGAGGCAGCCTCTGCGGTACCGAGTTCAGGGTGCTCTCAAGCAGGCACCATGTGCCGCTCTCGTTCTGGTAGACCACCCAGCAGTGGCCGTATGTCGTGCTGCCCGTGACCACCTTCCCGATCACAACCCTGACACAGTGCTCGCTTATCCCGCTGGCGATCATCAGTGTGGCAAGCAGAAATGACGAATCCTCGCAGTCTCCCCTCCGCAGCGTCAGCGTCTCTGCCGGAAAGAGCCAGAAATCGGGCATGCCAAATGCCTTTTTATCGGAGACGTACTCGACATTCTCAGCCACATACTTCCAGACCTTCCAGGCCCTCTCATCGAACGTCCCTGCCGCCCTGGATGCCGGAAGGTCCATCTCCTTAAGGGCGAGCTTTATGACCTCGCTGTCCGGGTACGATATCCACTCCCTGATATCTGTGGGGATGAAGACGTTCTCATTCCCCAGAACAGCCCTCTTGCTCCAGACAATTGTATCCCTGACGATCGTATCGCCAGCCCAGTTGTATCTCAGAGCTACCCCCTCCAGAGAAACTGGTTCATTGATTATATTTAAATTTATCTACTGTAATGATCTTTTGTGAAGCCTTAAACCTTTGAACGCATATGCTCCACGTTCTGACGGGGTTTCAGCACAGGCTCCGTGGAGGTCTATCACCAGGTGGTGAGGAGCGCGAAAGCAATAACTGCTCGCTCTTATTCAGCAACTTGAAGGTCATGCGGTAGGTTGCTGAATGCACTCATCCGCTCGCCACGAGCGCATAGCGTGATTGGTGCCTCTTCGGGCAAGTTATCAGATGGATAAGAGCGTAACTGCTTCACAGCCATCAACCAGGCTGTGAGGTGCAGGAAAAAGACCAACAGACCTCTATCCGTTTCGATACCTTGTTTAAGACAGACACGTTTAGGGTGCCGCCCATTCCCAACTCAATGAAGGTATGCCCACTGTATCCGCATGATCAAAAAGTGGAACCTGGGGCCAGAATCATTCCGGGAGACCTGCAGCGCAGATCTCAGCCGGCCATCCCAGGAGATGCTGTCCTAAGGGCTTGTTGGAACTGTATGGTATGGAGGATTTGTTGAGTACTGCCTTATGTCGTATGTATCCCTGGTCCTGACGAACTGCTGAATGTCATATGTTGGCTTCTGCTTGAAATATGCCTGCGCATCATAAAGCGGCTTCTGTCTGAAGTACATCTCAACATCGTATATATCTCTGGTCCTGACGAACTGCTGAATGTCATATGTTGGCTTCTGCTTGAAATATGCCTGCACATCATAAAGCGGCTTCTGTCTGAAGTACATCTCAACATCGTATGCATCCCTGGTTCTGACGAACTGCTGTATATCATATGTCGGCTTCTGCTTGAAGTACTGATCCACATCGTATCCCTGGGCAACCTGCGAGTCCTCCTGAGACGAGGCTGTGAGCATCATTGCGGATAAAACCACCATCAGGAGCAGTGCATCACATATAACTCTCATGTTTGGTTCCTCCCTGCAACAAGCGTATGCAATCCCACATAACGCCATTGTATGTCAATGATTCATCAGGGGTTTTGTATATAACTTTAACCCGTGGCGCTGGGGGGGAGCGTGGATGCTCCAGAAAACGCTCACGCTCTTATCCATATGTTAACTTGCCCAATAGAAGCACTGGGCTTGCTGTGCATTCCAGGTAAATGAATAAGTGCGTTCAGCAGCCATATTGCACGACCCGCAAGTTGCCAAAGACATAAGAGCGAACGCTCATGACGTAAGCTCAGCCATGTGGGTGAAATGGCCCGGGTCTATTTTCGTACCAACAGCTCAGCAGGATTGAGTACCTGAACTGGATCGCTGGACTCAACAGCTACTGGCGGCGTGACCAAGAGCTGGTTTTGTGTCCGCATATGCTCCGAAGGGGATGCTGGACGCAGCAGCTACTGACGGGAGATCCAATGGGTCTGGACGGATCGAGCGCGCGAATTTAGGATACACGGCCGAACCCTCCGGACCTCGATGAAGTGCACAACGAAAGCGGTCCAGGGATATGGCTCACCGAGATCAGAGGTACTGTGCTGCAGAGCAGCGATCTCTGAGAGAGCTTCAGTGGTTTGAGCCCATGACCTGCTCCTGATTGTGAACTGCAGGGGGAGCATGCCGATTTGCTGGAGAATCGCACATCAAATGATATGCAGATGCACACTTTCTATAAATATCTACAAGTTTCAAAACAAATTATTTATATGATTACGTTATTTCTATTATATGTAAAAGCTCTTTGGTTAATGGTGGTCGTGGATGAAGGATTACACTGTAAAGGTGCTGGACGATCGGGATCTGGAGTTCATCGAGGCGCTGAGAAGCCTCGGTGTGCAGAGAAATGTCGCGGCTCTGGTCACGTATCTCTCAAACGCAAAGGAGGTCTCTTCGAGGGAGATCGAGATGGGCACGGGGCTGAGGCAGCCGGAGGTCAGCATAGGGATGAGATTTCTCAGACAGAACGGCTGGATCGAGGAGCGCGATGTCAAGGGCGAGGGCAAGGGCAGGCCCATGAAGGTGTACGCCCTCAAGGTCTCGATAGACGAGATCATAAAACACTTCGAGGATCAGAAGCTGAAGGAGTCTGCCAAGGCGATGGAGTCGATAAGGAAGCTCAGGGAGCTGACCTCCACAGCCTGATCTCTTTATAGAGAAAATATATTTAAGGTGGAGCAGAGATTCATCAGAGGGAGTAGCTGAGCAGCGGTGATGATCCTTGCGAGGTTCTGTTGGTGTGATAGTGGGTGAGACCAGCCCACTCCAGTTCAAATTCATGATCCACGGCGCTGTGGGCAGGGGCGACTATGTGAAGGTGAGGGGCGAGGGCAAGAGCTGGATACTCGCCCAGGTTGAGGAGATAAGGAGATCGAACACCGCGTACAGCATCGCCCACATGGAGAGGGGCTGCACACAGACGTGCAGGGAGTGGGTCGTTGCAGATGCACGTGTTATAGGAGTACCCTCAGAGGGTCGCATAAGATCGCCTGCAACGCCGCCCAGGCCGGGTGAGGAGGTTTATGCAGCAGATGAGAGGATGATAGCTGCTGCCCTGGGGCTTGCCAAAGGCGATATGTACATAGGCATCCTGAAGGGGCACGATCTCAGGGTGGAGCTCGATGCCAACACGCTTGTGCAGAAACACTGCAGCGTTCTGGCCAAGACCGGCAGCGGTAAATCGTACACTGCCGCGGTGATCCTGGAGGAGCTGCTAGATAAGGGTGTGGCGCTTCTCGTGATAGACACGCACGGCGAGTACGGCTCGATGAGGTACCCGAACAAGGAGGGGGACTTCAGCAGGTTCGGGGTTAAGCCAAAAGGCTACAACATAACCGTGTACACCCCAGCGAACCTTGCGGTGAACCCGAGGGCGGACAGGCCGTTCAGGTTCGATGGATTGAACCTCTCCGCCAGGGATATAGCCAGGATGCTCCCTGAGGACTCGACCAATGGATCTGTGGCTCTTCTATACGAGGCGATAGCTTCTTTGAAATCGGAGAGGGAGAGCTACGATCTCGAGGATATAATAAAGCAGGTTGAGAAGTCCACATCCAAGTCGAAGTGGACGCTGATCGGGCAGCTCGAGCAGCTCCTCGAGATGGGCATCTTTTCAGGGGAGCCAACGAGGCCTGAGGAGCTCCTCCAGCGGGGCCATGCGTCTGTGATCGACATGACCGGAGTTCCGCAGGAGATGCAGCCGATGATAGTCGCAAAGCTGCTAACAGACCTATTCGAGGCCCGGAAGCTTGGAAGGGTCTGCCCGGGGATGGTTGTCGTAGAGGAGGCGCACAACTACATACCTGAGAGGGGAACGGGCAAGGCAGCGTCAACATCCATAATAAGAACGATCGCTGCAGAGGGGCGCAAGTTTGGCATGGGTCTGATGATCATCAGCCAGAGGCCTGCGAGGGTCGACAAGAATGTCCTGTCACAGTGCAACACCCAGATAATAATGCGCGTGACAAATCCAAATGATCTAAAGGCTTTATCGAAGGGGCTGGAGGGTATGAGCTCCGAGCTCGAGGAGGAGATCAAGAGGCTGCCTCCAGGGACGGCGATGATCGTGAGCAATGAGATCGAGAGACCCATTGTTGTGAACATCAGGCCCAGAAGGTCGAGGCACGGCGGCGTCAGCACCCCGATAGTGATGACCGGGCAGCCGGTGAAAGGCCCTGCACCCAGGAGAGAGCCGCAGAAGGGGCCGGGTCTGTTCCTCAAGAAGGTTCTCGGCCCGAGAGGAGCATGATTGCGATTTGGCTCCTGCGGTTCAATCCTTCTGTTCGGCGACCCGCCGTAAAGATCTTCGAGCTGTGTCGGCTGGATGACGCCGCAGGGCAGCCCACCTAAAAACAAGCTGCCTGTCTCCACGGTCTCATGGCAGCCTCCGACCTCGCTTTTCTCTGTATGTGCTCCTCTGAAAGCCCCGATGCCTGTGTACGGGGATCCGGCCCTGCAGCCATGTCACGCTGCAGGGCCTGGCTCTGGATGCTTTATGTAGTCAGATGCACATCATTGACCGAGACGACTCCGGGCGATAGCGGCGAGAAGGGTACGTCTATGTACACGTCGTCATTGTAATCGTAGATTGGTACGCCATTCATCGTGTTGCCGTTTGCGTTGTAGAATCTGATCGTCGCTATGCTTTCCTGCCAGACGGGCGGATAGATCGGGAATCCAATTATCATCGGGATTATGAGTCTGTTATGATCCTCATGATAGTCCAGAACCTTGCTGCCTCCAGGCAGGTCCGTAATACCATCTTTATCCTCATCCACATCGCTCAGTCGCACATCATTTGTCGCCGTGATCCCGGCTGGAAGCAGGGTCTTCAGGTATATCAGATCATTGACATCGTATCCAGGCGAAGAGCCGTACAGATCCATAAAGTATATGCCTGCTATGAGTGGCGGTGCTGGCAAGGGCAGCAGTGGCTGGCCGCAGTCGATATCACGTGCCTTCACCTTGCTGCCAGCGGTCAGTCCCAGGTCTGGTATGGTTGTCAGACGAATATCATTCGCATTGATCGTGGCGGGAACCGCGCTTCCGAAGTGGAGGTAGACCATATCATCCTCATCGAAGATTTGCGGAGTCTGCCCGACATCCCAGTATCCTATGTCTATCGGCACCTGGGATCCGCCAAAGTCGACCAGAGGATGACCCAGATCTGGTGAGGTGTTATCCACCTTCGAACCGAAATCGTACGATGATGCGACCCCAATCAGTATCACAAAGCCCACCGTGAGATACAAAGTACTGCGGAACATGGAAGCCTCCTTTTTGAAATAGGCTAAACTTAATTTTAAAGTTTTCTTATATATGGCTTTTGGTTATGCATCGGAACCTGAAGGGCGAGGACGTCCCCCGGCAATAGTTTTATCTATCGCCATGTAGATCATGATATCATGAGGTGTCTCACCTATCCTTATCCGATCGAGACGCTCAGGCACTGGTACGTCACGCCTGTTGGTGGAAAATCCTCAGAGCTGGATCCTGGGGAGCTCGGGCTGAACCGTGAGGCGATAGTCGAGAACACCGATCTGATACCGTTCGAGGACAGGGTTCTGCTCTCCAGGCTTGAGGGTGGGAGCTCCAAACCGCTCTTCGCCAGGAAGTACTTCAGGATCGTCCCGCTCGACAGCTCCAAGCCAGACGCGCTATCGAAATCTCCACTTGGCGAGGCCATACTCCCTGCCTCTGATAACGAGACCGACCGGATAAAAGTTGGAGAGATGGTGGTGATAAACAGCGTCCTGAGCAGGGTGCACACCCGCGGACTCCCAGCGATCATCGACAGGATGATACGAAGCAGGTCTGACTCGCACCTGCTGGACGTGATCTACACGAAGGAGAGAAAGCAGAGCTGATATACATGAGATTGTCTGTGTTCTGAGGCGCGTTTCAGATCCGCTCTTATCCATCTGATGACTTGCCCAAATAGACTCAGGTCCTCCCATGCCATTCACGGCAGATAATTGCTACAGCAGCCAAACCACTCAGCCTCCAAGTTGCCAAATACATAAGAGCGTTCAGATCATCCTGCAACCCATCAAAGACTCAGCGCATGCCGGTGCGCATCGATCTTAACCGACAGATCGCATCAGAGGATTTTGCGCATTATCAGGGCTGCTTCACCATCTGAGTAGTAGCTTGGGATCACGTTATCAACCACGAAGCCCATGGATGAATAGAGGCTCTGCGCTCTTCTGTTCCCTATCCTTACCTCCAGCGTTGCGCTCACAGCGCCGAGCCTCCTGAAGAGACGGAGAATCGCAGAGAGCAGGCTCCTGCCGATACCTCGCCCCTGGTATGCAGACCTCACAGCGAGCCAGAATACCCTACCCTCGAGTGGTGTGTGCTTGAAACCTATCACAACACCCACGACCTCACCAGCGACCTCGGCGACAAGCATAGTCTGGGGATGGTACTCATGGAACGTCATGAATAGCTCCGGGCTGTAACCACCTCCGACCTCCCTGTCTATCTCCATAATGGATGGCAGATCCTTCAGATCGAACTGCCTGATCGCCGGCCGGAATATGCGACCCCTGCCGTCTGAGCTTCTCTCCATCGTCTGAAACGCCCTTTCAGTAGGGCAGAACGTTCGGCTTGCCCCTCGTCGATGGGATGTACGCCCAGTCAGAGGTTCTGTCCGTGTCCACGCCATCTGGATATCTGGACCAGTCTGAGCCATCATCCCTGTCGTCCATCAGCATCGGCGTCCTGTCAACCTCGTTGCCCACCTGGTCATAGAGTATCACAGTCGCATTGAACCCGTGATCCCATCTCTGGTCGCCGGTGAGAACCCTGTACTCGCCTGCCCTCAGGACCGTTCCAACAGGCACCGTGATAGTTCCGGACCATGGAAACTGTGCGCCTGATTCCCCGGGCACAGTGGAGATGACGACCGCCTGCCATCCTCCGATATCCACATCCTCATCACCGGAGTTGAAGAGCTCGATCCATTCCACCGCATACGGCTGGTCAGATGGTGGATTCAGCTCAAACTCATTTACGACCACGCTCCCCTCTGCGAGGGCGAGAAGACATATCACCGAAAGCAAACATCCAGCATTGCATATGTTACCTGACATTGGACATCACCCCTTCCATGGTGGCCAATGGATATGAGGATTCCTATCAGCATATCACGAAAAAATTTTATTTATAATAATATTATTTATCATGCAATCTTTAAACCCCGTGCTCCTTCCAGGCTGCTCTGTATGGCCATATCAACATCAGGAAGTGGAAAGCCCAAACTGTTCAGCTCCGAACCTTTGAGCTTCTACAGTCGGCGTTTTGACCGGGGTTTCAACATGGTTCATGGGGTACATGAAGTCAAGACTTGGGACTGGACACTTGAAAACCCAGACCTAAAAGATTATTAACATCCTGGTAATATACAGCGGGAGTTGATAACCATCTGGCCGATTCGCATCAACTGCTGGAGTCTGAAGACCGGAGTTTACGCTGCTCTGCACCCCCAGGAGGTTCTATGAACCGAAGAGATGCTGCAACCCTTGCGATCGCTGTTATGCTAAGCCTGGCCGTACGGCTTGCTCCTGCACTGTACAGGGGCGATATAATCTTCGACGGTTATGATGAGTACTATCATCTCAGGAGGATCTTTTACACATTCCACCACTTTCCACACACGCTCTGGTTCGATTCGTACATAAACTACCCTCATGGCCTTGAGATATCATGGCCTCCCCTCTTCGACATCGTCGTTGCGGCCCTAGCGCATGTTGCAGCACCTCTGATCGGTGAGAGCTCTGTGGAGACGGTCGCAGCGGTGATCTCCCCGATCCTGGGCGGCATTCTTGTGGTGGTTGTTTACGCCATCGCGCGAGAGGTTTTCGATGGGAGAACCGCTCTGATCTCGGCAATCCTCCTGGCTGTATGCCCCTACAGCGTCATCAGAACGTCGTTCGGCTCTCCGGATCATCACAGCCTTGAGGTACTCCTCTTCTCTTTGATAGTGCTGCTCCTGCTGTACACACTCAGAGGGGGGTACATCTGGAGCATTTTTGCGGGTATCGGAATGGCAGCTCTCGCCTACACATGGGCAGGTGCACCGATTTACCTTCTCATCATACCTTCATTTGCAGTTCTGCGAGCCGTTCTCAGCCTTAGGGAAGGCAGCTCCTTCGATTACAGGCCTATGCTCATGAGCCTCGCCCTCGCATCTGCTCTCGTCCTGCCATTCGGCTTCAGCAGCTGGCTGCACGTATCCTTTCTGGCCATCATGATCATCACCGCAACCGTCCTTGTGACGGCCATCGCACAGCAGCTGGCTCTCAGGAAGAATCTGCCATGGATCGTTCTGCCGGCGTCCCTTACCGCATTTGCTCTTATAATCATACTCATCAACCACAGCCGGCTCCAAAGCGCAATGGTCTACCTGATCGGTGGAGAGATGACAGGAAAGATAGCGGAGGCTGAGCCGCTCTTCGTTAATACAGACCCCTTCACGCCGCTGACGCTCTGGCTCCTCCTGTACATCCTGGGAACAGCTCTTCTCCTCCATGAGATCACAACGGGGGGTGTTAAGAGGGATGCCAGACTGATCCTCCTGATCTGGGCAGTCCTGGCGCTCGCCCTGACATTCGGCCAGAAGAGGTTCATCTACGTCTCATCAACAGTAGGGCCCATACTGATGGCTCTGCTGCTCATCAGGGCGATCATCTGGATCAGATCATACCCATCGCGCAGGTTTATCGCTGGAGCGGCCCTTGCCATCATGATAGCTCTTCCCATCATGGATCTCCCAGGAATAGTCAGCTCCGAGCCTGCGATCACGCAGGACTGGGTGGAGTCGCTCGAATGGTTGAGAAACAGCACACCTCAGACAGGCCACTTCGAGGAGCCGTTCCAGGTCCCTGAGTATGGCGTGATGTGCTGGTGGGACTACGGAAACTGGATTGTCTACATAGGAGAGCGGCCGGTGGTTGCAAACAACTTCCAGACAGGGGTCGTGGAGGGGTCGAGGTTCTTCTTATCCGAGAAAGAGGATTCGGCTGTGAGGATCCTGAACGACAGACGTGCCAGATATGTGATCACTGATCTCACAATGATCTATGGAAAGCTCCAGGCGATATGCAGCTGGCTCGGCGAGGATCCGTCCACATATCAGATGATCCACACAAAAGACGGTGTGCAGACCGTGCGCAATCTGCAGCGGCTCAACAGGACGATGCTTGCAGGTTTGCATCTTGGCGACTGCAGCTACATGGAGCACTTCCGTCTCATCCACGAGTCGAGGAGCTTTGCAGGGCCTTATGGTGAAAAGCCTGCAGCGATGATCAAGATCTTCGAATACGTCCCTGGAGCGGTCATCAGGGGGAGAGCAAATGATGACAGGATCATTGTCGCTGTCCTGAACCTCAGCTCGAACCTTGGCAGGCCCTTCCAGTACGTGAACTACGCTGTCCCGCGCAACGGGAGCTACGAGATCAGGGTCCCGTACTCGACTGAGGGCGCTTATGGCATAAAAGCTGCAGGGCCCTATCAGGTTGTTGAGATCACGCCAGCCACCGATGGCTCGGGGGCTGTGGCGTTCGTTAACATCACAGAGGAGGATGTCACGGAGGGCAGGATCGTGGAGCTAGGGCCGCCAGTCTCTGCCGTCCCTGAGCCATGAGTCGATGTCTGATGCCGCCCTCTTCCCCGCGCCCATCGCGCTTATCACGGTTGCGCTTCCAGTCGCTATATCCCCCCCTGCCCACACCCTCTCGATCGATGTTCTTCCTCTCTCATCCACGTCCACAGTGCCCCATCTTGTTGTTCTGAGACCTGGAACGCTTCTGAGCACGAGGGGATTTGGAACCGTGCCGATGGCTATGATCGCTGTATCGATCTCCATGCTGAACTCGGATCCCTTCTTCTCAACAGGTCTTCTCCTCCCGCTGGCATCCGGCTCCCCGAGTTCCATCCTGATGCACTCCATCGCTCTGACCATCCCATCGCCCTTGAACCCGACCGGGTTCGTGAGAAAATCGAAAATAACGCCCTCCTCCTTCGCGTTCTCGATCTCCTCAAGCCTGGCGGGCATCTCAGCCTCGGATCTCCGATAGACGATATGCACCTCTTCCGCCCCGAGCCGCAGAGCGGATCTGGCCGCATCCATGGCGACGTTGCCTCCCCCGATGACAGCGACCCTCCTGCCTCTCTTTATCGGGGTGTCGAAATCCGGGAACCTGTATGCCTTCATCAGGTTGATTCTTGTGAGATATTCATTCGCAGAGTATATCCCGCCGAGGTTCTCGCCAGGGACGTTCAGGAATCTCGGGGCCCCAGCGCCTATGCCCAGGAAGATGGCGTCATATCTTCTGAGAAGATCCTGGACCTTCACAGTCCTTCCAACTACAGAGTCGAGCTCTATCCTGACTCCCAGAGACCTAACGTAATCGACCTCCTTCTTAACAATGCTCTTGGGCAGCCTGAACTCCGGTATCCCATATGTGAGAACCCCACCAGCCTCGTGCAGAGCCTCGAATATCGTCACCTCATAACCCATCAGTGCGAGATCCGCTGCGCATGTGAGCCCTGCAGGACCGGAGCCAACGACCGCGATGCTCTTTCCTCTCGTGCTCTCCCTGAATTCCACGACATCATGACCGAAGTCGGCTGCGTATCTCTCGAGCCTCCCTATCGCGACAGGCTCGTCATTCCTTGAGAGAACACACCTGCTCTCGCACTGCTCCTCCTGAGGGCAGACCCTGCCGCATATCCCGGGCAGGCTGTTCCTGCGCTTGATTATCCTGAGCGCCTCATCAGCATCGCCTCTTCTGAGCGCATCTATGAACTGCGGGATCTCGACGCCGACAGGACAGCCCTCGACACATCCGGGCTTTTTGCACCCCAGACATCTATCAGCCTCGCGAAGCGCATCCTCATCGCTGTATCCTAGAGCCACCTCTGAGAAGTTCCTGCGCCTCACCTCAGGGGGCTGCTTTGGCATCTTCACTCTGGGCGACATTCGCCTCCCAGATGATTGATCTCTGCCAAATAGCTGACGGATATCTACAGATGCTCAGATCTGAGGGTCTGGAACATGCCACAAAACACGCAATTGTTCTCGGTTGCGGGCTCGAACCTGTGAATGATGTGCACGCACAAAGAATCTCAGAATTCCGTCTTTCGGGGACCTCCCAAGAGTTTAAGTATTTTTCACCACCTCCGCAGTATCATGCCTTTCTCTACAGTGGATGAGGCGATAAAGGACATTCGCGATGGAAAGTTCGTGATAGTGCTGGATGATGAATCAAGGGAGAACGAGGGAGATCTGGTGATGGCCGCTGAGAAGGTCACGCCGGAGGCCATCAACTTCATGGCGAAACATGCACGCGGCCTGATCTGCGTTCCGCTCACCGCCGAGCGCATCCGCCAGCTGGAGCTCCCGATGATGACGCAGCAGAACACGGAGAGCATGGGAACTGCGTTCACGGTATCGGTAGATGCCAGACGGGGTGTCACCACCGGAATCTCGGCGTTCGATCGCGCGACGACGATCAGGACGCTGATAGACCCATCCACAACACGCGCAGACCTCGCGACTCCCGGACACACATTCCCACTCCAGGCGCTCGACGGCGGAGTCCTGAGGCGGGCGGGGCATACAGAGGCTGCGGTGGACCTGGCTCGTCTCGCAGGTCTCTATCCGGCGGGCGTGATATGCGAGATCATGGCTGAGGACGGCACCATGGCGCGCCTTCCGGAGCTCGAGAGGTTCGCGGAGAAGCACGGTCTCAGGATGGTGACCATCGAGGATCTGATAAGATACAGGATCAGAAGGGAGCGGCTTGTAAGAAGAATCGCAGAGGTAGAGATGCCCACTGAATACGGCGATTTCAGGGCCATAGGGTACGAGAGCATGCTCGATGGGCAGTGTCATGTTGCTCTTGTGGCCGGCGATCCCGCAGCGGATGATGCCCTTGTCAGGGTGCACTCGCAGTGTCTCACAGGGGACACGTTCAGGTCGAAGAGGTGCGACTGCGGCGAGCAGCTGAGCAGGGCGCTGCGGATGATAAGCAGAAACGGAAATGGTGTTCTGGTTTACATGAACCAGGAGGGGCGCGGGATAGGTCTTGCGAACAAGCTTAGGGCCTACGAGCTCCAGGACGGCGGCAGCGATACGGTCGAGGCGAACCACAGGCTTGGATATCCCGCGGATCTGAGGGACTACGGGATAGGCGCCCAGATACTCCTGGATCTGGGGATAAGAAAAATAAGGCTCCTGACAAACAACCCCAGGAAGATCGTGGGCCTGCAGGGATACGGGCTGGAGATAGTGGAGCGGGTCCCCCTCGAGGTCGAGCCGAACGAGATCAACAGGCACTACCTCGAGACGAAGAGGGACAAGCTGCACCACATGCTTCTCCTCACAGATCCGAGGTAATTCATGGTGGGGGCGCCCTGGCACCCCACCATCATCATCTCCGGACTCTGGAGATGCCCTCACTCTATCGTAATCCTCTTCTTCGCGGATACGAGCTTTGGTACCACGATCTCCAGGATTCCGTCCTTGAGCTTGGCCTTCGCCTCCTCGGCCCTGACCTCGCCCGGCAGGGTTATGATCCTCTCGAAGCTGCCGCGCCTCTCCCTCAGGAAGTAGCTGCCCTCCTTCAGCTCCCTTCTGGCCTTCAGCCTCAGACCGTCCTCTGTGATCGTGACCTCCACATCCTTCTTGTCCACGCCGGGAAGGTCAACTGTTATCACAATATCATCATCCCTTTCCTCGATGTCGACCGGTGGGACCTCGCCCATCTCCTCCATCAGGCCGGTCAGACGCTCCTGGAACCTCCTCATCTCCTTCGAATCGATGCCCATCTCCTCAAGCATGCGGTTTATTCTCTTCTGGAACCATCTTATGTCTTCTGGGGATATCACAGCCATCAAATCACCATAAATAAATTGCATCTATTAATTTATCAGCCTTGCGATGTATATTAAGCGGACGACGAGGCTGAGGCTGCTGAACAGAGCTGCATGCTGAAAACGCCCGATGGGCCGTGCCCTCGTATCATTGGACTCCCTCTCAACCTGTCCACCGAGTTTCCAGCATCATAGGGAGCAGCACTACATTCTTAAATCTGAGACTGAGATTCAAATCACATGATAGAGATTGTGACCACCAGGGGCAGCGAGGTGGTGGATATCACCCCAAAGGTCCAGAGAGCTGTCAGGGAGAGCGGTGTGATCGATGGCATCTGTCTGGTGTACACGCTCCACACCACCACAGCGGTGATCGTGAACGAGGCAGAAAGCGGTCTTTTGATGGATATCATCGATAAGATAAAAGAGATCGTGCCGGGTGCAGGGTATGAGCATGGTGAGAATGGTCCTGCTCATCTTCAGGCATCGATCCTGGGCAACAGCGTTGCTCTTCCCGTCGAGAACGGCATGCCTCTCCTGGGAACGTGGCAGAGGATCCTCTTTGTGGAGCTGGACGGGCCGCGACGCAGGCGCGTTGGGGTGAAGGTAATCTGAAGAGGATCCCTAAAAACATGCTTTTTTGATATAAAACAGCATCTATACAATTACTTAGCGACATGGGCAGATCGTAGAAATGGGGGTTAATAGGAATACTCTGAAGTGTATTTGCTCAATATCGTGAGCGTGCTTGAGTTGCTGATCGAGTGGAGCCGATATGGCACAGTCATTCAAGAAATCTGTTGAGAGAGGAGCTCGCATCAACGTATTGAGCATGTTCTCCGAAGTGCAGGGGCAGTGTGCGAGCAACGGAAAACACAATGGCTTATGTGATCGCATCGTCTGATGTGGAGCTCCGGTAATCCGATACAATCGACTTCGTCCCTTTCCGTGAGGCTATCGATCCATGAATTGCAGAGATGTGTCGATGCTATTATCCATCTGATGACTCGCCAGAAGAGACACTTGTTCTGCTTTCATTTCTGGAGAATGAATGAGTGCTCACAGCAGCCGCACTTGCACGATCCCCAAGTTGCCAGACACGTAAGAGCTGTGATTCTGGATCTGATCTGCCTGAGGCTGCTTTGTTGAATAATGCTTGAGAATCTGGTGGCAGTGCTTCAATTCGTACAAAAATCGATAGCGATCGACCTTTTAAGTATTAATTATTCAACACAGCATATGAGGCAGAATGTGTTTCCGGCCGGCGCTGTCTGTGGAGATGCTCGCACCATGTCGAGAGAAAGATTAAATTTGTATTAGCGCCAGCAGGTCTGGCAGGAGGAGTTCTTTATGGCAGACTGCGATCTCTGTACTGTGGCAAAGCCGACTCTGATACCGATAAAGGTCAAGGTGCACACGCTTGCGAATCCCGAGGGCGCATACAAGGGCGTTTGCGAGAGCTGTCTCGAGGCGCTCAATGCTGCATGGGTGGAGCGGTTCGGTTCCAAGGAGAACAAGAAGTAGTATCTGCGGGGGCACTGGGCATCTGGCTGCAGAGAGAGGAGAAGATAGCGGTGGTCCTGCTTCTGATGGCCCTCTCCTCTCTGGCCGTCGCTTACTGGGCCTTTGGCGTCTCTGGATCAGACGATGAGATCTCGCTGAGCGGAAGGATTGTCAGCATCAGAGAGACCCGTACCGGCGGCCATCTCATAATCACGCTGGACTCAACCCCGATGCAGATCTTTCTGCCAGCGAGGGTGGCAGGTAAGGTCAGAGGGAGTCTGTCACCGGGTGATCTGGTACAGGTCAGAGGACGTGTCTCCGAGTACATGGGCAGAAGCGAGATTGAGGTGAGCAGGCCCTCGGATATAGCAAGGCTGTGATTGCAGGCGTGCAAGGGGGTTTTGCATATCTGGTCAAGAGCGCACTTTCAGCAGCTACGGCCTGCGGCATTCATCCTCTGGGCACAAAAATGGCGTCGGTTCATCCCCGTGATTCAGCGGATCGAACATGCTCAATACGTTGATGTGAGCTCCTCTCTCAACAGATTTCTTGAACGACTGTGCCATAGCGGCTCCACTCGATCAGCAACTCAAGCACGCTCACGATATTGAGCAAATACGCTGTATGGTTGGTTGACGTTGGTTTGCCAGAGTTCAACTCTTTGATGATTCAACCACATGAGCCGGGATGTGATTCCCATGAAGATCGTGCTCGTGAAGCCGGGCTCTCTGAAGAGGGATGAAGCCGGAAACATCCTTTACGCAAGCTCATCCGTGACGCTGATCATCTCAGACAGGATTCTGGTGGTGGATACCGGATCCGCCGATGAGAGAGGGCTGGTTTTTGATGGTCTGAGAAGAGCTGGAGCATCACCAGACGACATAGAGATCGTGGTCAACACACATCTGCATGAGGATCACACAGGCTGCAACGATATGTTCTGCAACGCGGATGTGCTCTCCTACCATACAGGTCTCCGCGAGGGCTGCGTTCTGGCGCAGGGCGTGAGGGTCATGGAGACACCAGGGCACACGCTGGACAGCATATCTGTTCTGTGCAGGGGGGATACGGTGATCGCTGGCGATGCTCTGCCGACCGCCGACAATCACATCAAGGATCTTCCGCCGAGAATACATGTGGACAGGGCGCTCGCCCTCAGGAGCATGCACAGGATCGCCGGCATTGCCAGGATTGTGGTTCCCGGGCACGGAATGCCATTCTCGATTCCTGATGGGCGCGACGCTGAGCTCAGATGATTCCCTCGGTTTCAGAGGCTCGATTAGCATTGTTCTGGCAAACATCACCATGGTCGGGCCACGCGCCTGAACTTCCAGAGTCTGTCCAGCTTCGCGGTCGCATCGACCCCGACCTTTGTCGTTATCCCATCCACAGATCTTGGATCCAGCGTGCTTCCTCTAACATCCGGATACACGTAAATGTCCTGATCGCCGCGAACCCGTGTCGCGATCGCATACTCCAGCTCCCTCGGATCGTGGATATCGATATCTGTATCGACAACAAGCACATGCTTCAGGCTCCCGTGAGCTGCCATCGCGGCCTTTATGGCCCTCAGCCCATCCTCCTCCTCACTCTTCTCTATCTGAACAACCGCGTGGAAGTACGTGCATCCGCCCTCTGTCAGAAGCACGTTCCTGATCCTCACGACCTTTGATGCCTCTCTATATATCAGCGGCTCGTAGGGCACACCCATAAGCATCCTGTGCTCACCACCTGCAGGAAGAAGCGCATGATAGATCGCGTCATCCCTCATCATTATCCTCGTGATCTCTATGACAGGCTCCTCCCTCACAAGATCCATCGTGCCGGTGATGTCCACAAACGGCCCCTCCTGTGCCCTCTTCTCTGTCAGGTAACCTTCCAGAACGATCTCTGCATGGGGAACCGGAACGCCGTTGTCAAGGGTCACAACCTCAACCGCATCTCCCCGCAGAGCGGATGCGTACTCGAACTCCTTGCCTTCAGGAACTCTTGTTGAGGCTGCTATGAGAACCACTGGATCGACGCCGATGGCGATCGCCACTGGAAGCCTCCTGCCAGTCTCGATGGCTCTGGAGTACATCTGATGTGTGTGCCTTCCCGGGACAAGCCTGGCGGCCAGCCTTGTCCTGTCGAGAACCATCAGTCTGTGAACGCATGCGTTGATCCTCTCATCCAGCCTGGCCACAACCACGCCAGATGTTATGTACCGCCCGCCGTCTCCTTTGAAATGCCTCAGCACCGGCAGTCGCGACAGATCCGGCTCCAGGACGTTCTCCTGGAACTGCGAGGAGTCAACCTCTCTGACATGTCCATCATATCCAACAGATGAAAGATCGCGCGCGAGGTTCCTGGCGTCCATCCTCAGGGCACGGGCCAGAAGCTCCCTGCTCCCGAGTATGTTTATGCAGCACATGTGGCCATCTGCGTTGTGAAACAGCATCGGTCCCCTTCCGGCTGCGCGCATGGCCAGCTCATATTCTGTGGATACATGCTCATGGACCTCCTCGAGAACGCCATCCGCGCGGAGATCCTCCAGGAAAGATCTGAGGCTCATGGTGGGAAGTTGGCAGCATGCTTAATATATTCCCGCTCCTCGAGGGGGTCTGCAGCACAAACAATGAATTTTATTTTTGTTAAAAGAAATCAATATTATAATAATATGAAAATAATATATATTATGTTCTTTTTATTAGATATCGAATTTAATTAGAATCAGTCGTGAAATATAATGATTAGAATCTCTTTCATTCAAAAACTATTTAAAGATATAACTCATTGGATATACTGATGGACCAATTAGTAGTGCTTCATGAGATATTCGAGTCGTTCTCCAGGGGCACCGGCGCCCTCCGCGAAATCGAGCCCAGGGCGGTCGAGGGCAGGTGCGCCAGCCTTGTTGTGAAGCTCCTGCAGAGCTGTCTCGATAATGATATCGATGAGGAGGTGTGTCGCGAGCTCTCCGAATGCCTTAGCAACATCTACGAGCTCAAGAGGCTTGGCGACATATGCCGGCGGGCGGGCATGCCGGAGATCGCGATGAAATGCTACGCGAAGGCTCTCTCCCAGGCGCAGGAGCCGCATGTGCGCTCTGTGCTGATGAACAACCTCGGCCAGGTCCATGCGCAGAAGGGCGACCTGGGCAAGGCGATTGTCTACTATAAAAAGGCACTGGAGGGCTTTGAGTACGCAGGAGATCCAAGCAGCGCTGCCCATGTCATGGGGAACCTCGCATCTGCGTACAGGCGTGCGTACCAGTGGGATCGGGCCGTGGAGTGCTACTTCAAGGGTCTGAAGGGGTTCGAGAAGCTCAACGACAGCTTCGGCGTAGCCCAGATGACCGGCTCCCTGGGAAGAGTCTACGCAGAGATGGGAGAGAGGGAGCTCGCTGTGCTCTATTATGAGAAGAGCCTGAGGATGTTTGAGAATCTTGGCGATCGCAGGAGCGCAGCCTGGCTTCTGAGCCGTCTTGGAAGGGTGTATGCAGAGATGGGGAGGTGGGACGACTCGAAGAGATGCTTCGAGAGGAGTCTGTCCATCTTCGAGGATCTCGGCCAGAGCCAGAACGCAGGCATAGTTCTCTCTAACCTCGGCCGCTTCTACCTCGAAAAGGGGGATACAGATTCCGCCAGGGATTCTCTGGAGCGATCCCTGAAGATTTTAAGAAAGGAAATGCTTCCCGTTTACCCCAACACGGTTGCTGCGCTGGCAGCCACGTACAGCCTGCTCGCGCGCAGGTACGCGGATGAGGGGGATGTGCGGCAGTCGTCGCAGCTTTATTCAAGAGCGTCTGACTGTTTCAGCGAGCTGGCGCATCATCCGAGGATCCTCATATCCGAGCTGAAGGCGGCGGCTGGCCAGGCGAGATCTCTGTCGTATCTTGTGAAGCTCCGCGCAGACCCGCGCGAGGACGAGGCCGTCGCGCTGTGCGAGAGAGCGATCTCCGCGCTCGAGAGCACGATCGCCAGCACCGCCTCGAAGGACAGAGAGAAGGTCGCATCACTCGTACGCTGCCTGCAAGGGATAAAGGAGCTCTGGAGCATAGACCTGTACACAGCAGAGCCGTGGCGGATACTCGGCATGGTCTCTGTGGCCTCAGAGTACCTGATGGGTGGCATTCGAGAGCTGGCCAGGAGCCCTGGATCGTATAAAGAGATGCATGAAGCGCTTGTCGCCATCAACGGGGCGCTGGATGATGAGAGGCAGCGGAGGGACTCTTCGGCGAACCTGAGGAGAGCTGCTGAGCATCTCAGGGCATCGCAGGTGGAGGGCTTCGAGAAGATCGCCGCGACGCTCGAGATGGCTGGAAGATCTGAGCTTGTTCATGGAATGAGCCCCTCTGACATACTGAACTACGGGGCACACAGAAAGGCCCTGATGAGCATCGGCTGGGCAGCCGCGCAGAGTCTGCTCTCGGAGATTGACAGGACCGGCTGGATCTATGCATGGGATGAGGCCATGAACCTCTCAGAGACCGGACCGGTTGGCAGGACCGAGCGGATAAGAAGAAAAGCGGAGAGCATCGCGGAGATGAAGGAGGTGCCTGTGGTCGAGATTGGCTCTGTGAATCTCAGGGGCCCTGCAGTTGATGTGCCGGGGGAGAACGCTGTCGGGAGCACATCCATCGTGCCCGCGCAGACCGTGCTTGTATCAGCTGCGGCACCATCGCTGCCCGTTCGTCCTGAGACCATCCGCGCTGCAACCACGCTGGAGGGTCCATACGTCATCGAGAGCTTCACGGATTTTGCGCAGGAAGATGCATTTTACGATGAGCCGCAGAGAGAGAGCGTGGATCCCAGCGCTGATACTGCTTACTCAGAGTCTGCCCATGTGGTTCACAGAAGCAATCTGAGGGATTCGATCGCCGCGAGGATCATCGTGGGGCTGATCGCGCTGGCCGGGACAGCATACGCGATAATGCATGTGATTCTGGGAGTCCTGTAATCATGAGGTGCAAGATTTTCAGCAAGCTGTCCCGCAGAGCAGATGGATGGGATGGGCCGGTCTCAGGGCATATCATGCAGCTTCTGGATGAACTCAAATCCAGGATGGGAACGGCTCATCTGTGGCCGGTCATCGGCGGCCTGTTCCGATGACCAGTCACATCTTAATAGTTTGCCATCCATAAAGCCAGCAGATGTTGCGCCAGAGGTTTGTTTTCGATACCACCGCCCTCACCGACTCGCAGGCTTGGGAGAGCGAGGGCTGCAGCACGCTCTGCGAGGGCATGTCTGCCATCCTACATCGTGTGGCACAGGCGAGGCTGCATCTGGGTATAAGCTGCTACGTTCCGTATCCATCGGTTTACAACGAGATAAGGGACTTCGTAAGGAACAACAACTGTGACATAGCCATACTGGGAAAGGTCGATACCTGGCTCGTCAAGAAGACTCCTGACAGGTACAGGGTCAAGATACCCTCGAAGATCTTCTACGAGTACGTGGACTACATGAGGAGCAGGATCAACAAGGGAATGAACGTGTCAGAGGAGGCGATATGGGAGGCTGTCTCGCGGTGTATAGCCTTAAATTCAACAGGCCAGAGCCTGGATCAGATGAGGGAGGAGATCGAGAGGGAGGTGGTGGGGAGCATAATAAGAAAGTTCCGCGAGAAGTACAGGTCGGCTCTGAGATACGGCATCCTCGACAGCGCCCCGGACATCGATGTTCTGCTGCTCGCAAAAGACCTGGATGCTGCAGTCGTATCCCAGGATCTCGGCATCCAGAGATGGGCGGAGCAGCTGGGTCTGAGGTTCATGGAGGCGAGGGCCTTCCCCCAGATGGTCAGGGAGTACATGAGCTTCGTTCCCCTCCACACAGAGGAGCTGGAGGACCGGATGGTCTGAGACAGTCTCACAATCCCTGAAGAAACCATGCATCGAATCACTGAGATCTGTATCCGTATCATTGAGAGGGAAAGCATGCGACCTCGCGGAACCTGTGGTCTGTTATCCGTAGAATGCAGATCCCTGAGAAGCCATTCAGTGATTTTGGCCCATGACCGGTATCTGCAGCGCCCGATCGAGCTGGCTTCATCCATCCACCAGCGATGCCAGCATGTGTTCATCCGAACACCCCACCGGCCCGTAACGTTTAAAACCTAAAAGCGCATGAGCACTCACTGCTGATGCGCCGATAGTGTAGCGGTTATCACTAGGCGTTGCCAACGCCTAAACTCGGGTTCGAATCCCGATCGGCGCATCTACATCCACTCAGGCTGGAATTACCCTCAGTGTCTTATGCTGGAGAGTGGGTATACGATGAAAGTGGTTTTGATGCTGCTGTTTTCTTCGGCTCTTCTATCAAATGCAACAACTCTTGATGCATCCATGAATCATACTGGCGCAGAAATTATAGTATTCCGCATAAGTTGATATAATATAACATATCACATAAAATAATCTATAAAGTATGACATATCCAGTAGCTTTTAAATGGATTTACATGAAGTGGCGCAAAGAACTATAAATAAAAATATACAAACATCGAGCGACGCTTGTATATAGAGAAGGGAACAATGTCAGGTTAGAATCGCATGATCTTTCGGATAAGACCCCAAAACCCGGACCATGCTGGCAGCATTTTCAATGCCATCGAGCGCCTCCCTCACAGCGCCGTCCTCCATGTGCCCCTCAAGGTCTATGAAGAAGTAGTAATCCCCCAGCTCCCTCCTGCTGGGCCTTGACTCTATCCTCGTGAGGTTGATGTTCCTGATCGCGAACTCTCTGAGAATGGAGAAGAGCGCTCCCGGCCTGTCCTTCTCCAGATAAACAACTATCGACGTTCTGTCATCGCCCGTTCTCCTCGGCATCCTCCTCGAGAGAACAACGAACCTCGTCACATTGTTCTTCGAGTCCTGTATGTCACTGTCAAGCACCTTGAGCCCGTATGTCCTTGCAGCCTCCAGGTTCGCTATCGCAGCCATCTCCGGGAACTCCTGAGCCAGCCTGGCTGCGTGGCTTGTTGAGCCTGTGGTTCTCACCTCGACACCCGGATACCTCCGCCGGATGTACTGCCTGCACTGCGCGAGCGCCTGGGGATGTGAGAGTATGATTCTTACGCTATCGGGATCACCCCTCCCCAGAAGACAGTGTCTTATCGGGATCACAACCTCTCCGCATATGAAAAGTGATCTTCTGAGCAGAAGATCCAGCGTCAGAGCCACAGATCCCTCCAGGCTGTTCTCCAGCGGAACGACTCCGGCATCAGCCTCACAGCTCTCCACAGCATCGAAGATGTCCTCTATATCATCATAGTAAACAAGCTCTGCATCCGGGAACCTCCTCGATGCGGCCATCTCCGAGTAGGAGCCCTTCGGGCCCAGAACGCCTATTCTCAAGAGGAACCACCCAGCTCTCTGAGAAGCTCAGACGCTCGCTCTATGTTTATCCTCCGTTCGGATGCCATCCTCTCCGCGATGATCTCCACCAGCTCCCCCTTTGCTCCGGCCTGGAGCGCGATGTTTCTCGCATGCAACGACATGTGCCCCCGCTGGATGCCCTCGGTGGCAAGCGCCCTGAGCGCTGCAAAGTTCTGGGCGAGGCCGACAGCTGCCATCACCCTGCTCAGCTCATCCGCCGATCTCACGCCCAGTATCCTCACAGCCGCCCTGGCCACGGGGTGCACCCGAGTGGCCCCGCCCACAAGGCCAACCGCCACAGGAAGCTCTATTGTGCCAACGAGATCTCCGTTGTCATCGATCTCGTATCTGGAGAGGGACGAGTACTGCCCGGATCTGGCTGCATATGCATGCGCTCCAGCCTCGACAGCGCGGGTATCATTGCCTGTCGCAAGAACAACAGCTGTAACCCCGTTCATGATCCCCTTGTTGTGCGTGGCAGCCCTGTACGGATCGACCTCGGCGAGCGCTGCGGCCTTGAAGACCGCAGAGACCACCTCTGCCCCACCTATTGCATCTGCCCTGAAAACCGCCCGCGCCCGGGCGAGACGCATGTCCGCGAGGTTCGAGATTATCCGAAGGTGAACCCTTCCGCCTGTCAGACGCTCGATCTCAGGGGCCACAGCCTCTGCCATTGTGTTCACAGCGTTCGCGCCCATCGCATCCCTGCAGTCGACAAGCAGATGCGTGACAACCATAGGGCCGGCTCTGGAATCGATGACATGCACCTCAAGGCCCACGGCCCCGCCGCCGAGCCTGACAAGCATCGGGTCGACCTCATTTGCAGCTCTCAACATCTCGGATGCGTGCTCCAGGATCCTGCACCTTGCTCCATATGGATCCTTCAGATCAACAGCCTGTATCTGTGCTCTCATCACAGGTCCTGTTGAGCTGGTGAAGAATCCGCCGCCATCGCGCGCCATCCTGGCGCCATTGCTGGCCGCTGCTATGACCGATGGCTCCTCTGTGGCCATTGGCACCAGCACCTCACGCCCGTCTATTATGAAGTTTGTAGCGATCCCTAGCGGAACCTGGAAGAGGCCGATCACATTCTCCACCATCTTATCTGCCTGTTCCAGGCTCAGACCGCTCTTTACCATCTCCTTTATCTCAGCATCACCGCAGGCCTCGACGATCTTTTCAAGCCGCTCATCAGGAGGCAGCTTGTAAAATCCCGGGAGTCTCGAACTCATCATCTCAATGCCCCATCCAGCCAGGGTCCAGGAAGGGAAAAACTTTATTCTATTCTCTCAGATTCATGAACATGACCTTTGCCTTTCCTGTGGCCCAGGAGATAGCGAAGCTCGAGAGGATCGTTGGCAGGCTCAGTCCTGTACAGAAGATGCTTCTGGGGACCGATGGCTCTGTGACGAGCCTGCTGGAGGTGATCACAGGCGAGCCTGTGGGGATCGAGACGCTGGAACAGAGGGTGGTGCCGGCGACTGAGGATGTCGCCAGAGAGCTCAACATAGAGGCTGGAGAGGACGTCAACTACCGTGTTGTCAGGCTTAAGAACGTCCGCACCGGCGAGACGCTGATACATGCGGTCTCATACACCCCACTGAAGCGGCTGGAGCCCGGGTTCAGGAACGACCTGATGCGCGCGGACATCCCGATAGGCCAGATACTCCACAAGCACCGCATAGAGTCACGCAGAGATATAACAAAGACAGAGTGCGAGCAGGCGGACGAGAGGATGAGCCAGCTCTTCAACATCTTTCCCAGGGAGCTGATGCTCTCCAGAAGGTACAAGATCATAAGAAAGGGCGAGCCGCTGATCGCCATAAGGGAGACGTTCCCCTACAACATGTTCCAGGACACGCGAAGGGTGATCGTAGAGACGCCTGCAAGGATCCACATGACGCTCACAGACCTCTGCGGCGAGGCCGGGCGGGTCGATGGTGGTGTGGGAATTGCGCTAGATAAGCCGAACATAGTCGTGGAGGGCGAGATCGACAGGGAGCTCTCTGTGGAGG
Organism: Methanothrix sp.; assembly: GCA_029907715.1. Taxonomy (NCBI): domain Archaea; kingdom Methanobacteriati; phylum Methanobacteriota; class Methanomicrobia; order Methanotrichales; family Methanotrichaceae; genus Methanothrix; species Methanothrix sp. The sequence continues at coordinate 85,879 of JARYLI010000003.1, read as the reverse complement.
GGACGCAGGCTGAGAGGGCGCTGGACGCAGCGAAAAAGGTCGCCGAGAGATTCGGACTGGGAGGAGCGCGCATATCTGTCAGAAGCTGCTACAGGACGCATGTGGGGCTCGGCAGCGGTACACAGCTTGCTGTGGCTGTTGGAAAGACGCTCTGCGAGCTTTACGGGCATAAGGCGAACATCAGGGAGATAGCATCTGCAGTCAGTCGCGGCGGGACCAGCGGGATAGGGGTCGCGGCATTTGAGATGGGCGGGTTTATAGTGGACGGCGGGCACACATTCGGCCCGGGCAGGGAGAAGTCCGACTTCAGGCCGTCCTCCGCCAGTGCTGGGGTCAGACCACCGCCCGTGATCGCGCGCCACGACTTTCCTGAGAGCTGGAGGATAGTGCTTGCTGTGCCGAACATAGAGAAGGGCGCATACGGCCAGCGCGAGGTCGATATATTCAGGGAGTACTGCCCTGTCCCGCTCTCAGAGGTCCAGGAGCTGTGCTACCAGATAATGGTCAGGATGATGCCATCTGTTATTGAGGAGGACCTCGATACCTTTGGGATGGCTGTTAACAGGATACAGCAGCTGGGCTTCAAACGTGTTGAGGTCGAGCTGCAGCATCCGATGGTCAAGATGCTGATGCAGGAGATGGTCTCGGCTGGAGCTGCATGCGCTGGCCTGAGCTCATTCGGCCCCACAGTTTACGCGATAACAGACACGAACACCAGGGAGATAGAGTCCGCGGCCCGTGATGTTATGGGCGATGTCGGCGGAGAGGTTATTATAACAAGATCGAGGAACCAGGGGGCCAGGATAAGAACCGCGTAGAAGGAGGATTTGAGATGAGATCTTTGCTTGAGAGGCTCAGCAATGCCCATGGAATCGCGGGGAGAGAGGGGAGTGTGATGCAGATCATAAGAGATGAGATCTCTCCCCACGTCGATGAAGTTCATACAGATACGCTGGGCAACCTGGTAGCTACCAGGAGGGGCAAAAGGCCCTCGGTGATGATCGCCGCACACGCCGATGAGATCGGCCTGATGGTCAAGTTTGTCGATGAGAAGGGATTTGTTTACTTCGTGAAGATCGGTGGGTGGTTCGACCAGACGCTTCTGAACCAGAGGGTGATACTTCACACAAAGAATGGTCCTGTTTTCGGCGTCATAGGCTCCAAACCTCCGCATGTGATGAAGGAGGAGGACAGGAAGAAGCCTGTCGATTCCAGGGATATGTTCATAGATGTCGGGGCGAGGGACCAGAACGAAGCGAGGGAGATGGGGATCATTCCTGGCGTGCCGATAACCATCGACAGATCATTTGTTCCACTCAGAGGTGACAGGGTCACAGGAAAGGCTTTTGACAACCGTGCCGGTGTGGCGATGATGATAGAGGCTATGAAGAGAACCAGGACCGAGTGCACAGTGTATGCAGTCAGCACGGTGATGGAGGAGGTTGGCCTGAAGGGTGCGAAGACATGCGCGTTTGGCATCAAGCCCGATCTTGCGATAGTCACAGACACGACAATCCCGGGAGACCATCCTGGTATAGAGAAAAAGGATTCTGCTCTCGAGATGGGGAAGGGGCCGGTCATAACAGTTGTGGACGCATCCGGACGCGGGCTGATAGCAGATCAAGATGTTCTCGACTGGCTCCAGGAGACCGCTGAGCAGTTCAGCATACCCGTACAGCTCGATGTCTCTGGTGGAGGAACGACGGATGCGACCGCGATCCAGCTCACAAGAGAGGGTGTGAAAACAGGAGTTGTGAGCATTGCCACCAGGTACATCCACTCGCCTGTGGAGGTCCTGAGCCTGGAGGATCTCGATAAAGGAGCGGAGCTGATCGCCAGGGCGCTGGAGACTGCTCCGAGATACTTCAGGCGTGAAGGTTAATCCTCTCTCCCACTTTTTCCCAGCCGGCGGAGCTGGAGGTCCTCCATCCTGGTTACTTCAGGGCATGAGGGCAGATCCTCTGGCCGGAGAGCAGATCTGTGGAGCCGAAGGCAGTCCCTAACCTGTTACCCATGGTGCCACAGCCGAAGAGCTGCCGGGCACCATTTTGGGAAATGCGATATCCCCTATTCGCTCTTAGGTATTCAGCAACTTGAAGGACATGCAGGCAGCTGAACGCACTCATTATCTCGCCAGGCGGGAGCGCATAGCGCGACTTTTCTTCGGGCAAGTCATCGGATGGATAAGAGCATCTCCTATTTTTGTGCTGTAATGGTTCAAGCAAAAGCGCTTCTCAGCCTTTCCTCGATCTCCTCGATGCTCAGCTCCTCCTGAGAGCCGCTAACCATGTTCCTGAGAACGAGCTTGCCGGAGTCGAGCTCCCTTCTTCCGACGATTATGACGTACTCGGCGTTGATTGCAGATGCGGATTTCAGCTGAGCGCTCAGAGACCGTCCCATGACATCGATGATCACAGGGAAGACATTCCTGAGACGCTTCGCTACCCGAATTGCATCGATCTTCACATCAGGAGTGAATGCCAGAACCACAGGAGGTCTTGGTCGATCAACCTCGCCCACAACCTCCATTATCCTGTCGAACCCAATGCCAAAGCCCGTGGAGAACGTCTCCGAACCTCCAAACAGACTTGCGAGCTCGTACGACCCGCCGCCGCATATCTGGTTCTGGGCTCCCAGGCCTGAGGCGTAGATCTCGAAGACCGTGCCGGTGTAGTACTCGAGTCCGCGCACTATCTCGAAGTCTACTGTCGCCTCGACGCCGTATGCATCGAGAAGCTCCAGCATCTCCCTGAAATCGCTCAGTTTAACCTCAGACTCCGGAGACCTGCCGGATCTCGCAGAGGCCCGTGCGCCCTCTCCCCCGCTCGCTCCAGATGTCTTCATTTGGGAATGAACACTCCCTACGACTTCTGAGATCTCAACAGATGAAATATCAGAGATGAGCTCCTCAGCCCTGTCGAGCGCATCCCTCCCCTTGAGACTGATCAGCTCCATGATACCGAGATCCTCAGCCCCTATGCTCTGGAGCAGCTCCCTGAGCGCATCTCTCTCCTTCTTGTCGATGAGCCTCATTATGCTCTGCCTGTGTGCCTCAGGGACCTTCTTCAGCATCGATCTCATCAGTCCCAGATACCCTATGTGGATATCTCCCCCGATTCCAACCGCCCTCAGGACCTCGTCAGCCATCGCTATGACCTCAGCCTCTGAGTCGGAGCGTTTCCCGCCGATCAGCTCGCAGCCTAGCTGCCAGAACTCCCTGAACCTGCCCTTCTGCGGCCTCTCATATCTGAAGCAGTTGGCGAAGTAGTACAGCCTTAATGGCTTTGGTGCGCTGTGAAGCTCGCTGACGTACATCCTCATAACAGGCGCGGTGAGCTCCGGCCTGAGGGCGATGTCCCGGCCGCCCTTGTCCTTGAAGCTGTATATCTCCTCTATGACCCCCTCACCTGATTTGAGCGTGAAGAGCTCGAGGTGCTCGAAGGTTGGGGTCGCAATCTCGCGGTAACCCCACCTCTCCATCACACCTATCATCTTCTCCCGAACAGCACGCCTCCTGTGGGCCTCCTCAGGCAGGAAGTCCCTGGTCCCTCTGGGTCTCTGGATCATCACACACGGATTCGCAAAAATGCCTTTATATCTTGCGGCTATACTGTGAATTGATGCTCCGCCTGATCGGCTGGTCTCTGATACTGATGGGGATACTCATCACAATCATCTCACTCCTCTCCTCTGATCTTTCAAGGAGCGAGTTCGGGGGAGTGCTTCTCATAGGCCCAATACCGATCGTCTTCGGATCCACGCCAGGCATGGCATTCGCAGCCATGCTTCTCGCGATAGCGCTCATGCTGATCTCAATAGCGCTCTGGAGGAGATAGATTTGCTGCTGCTTGGAATTCTAATGATGGTTGCGGGGATTCTGCTTCTGATGGCCGCTAGCGTAATGCCTGAGCGTGGGTACGAAGGAGGAGAGACGCCTGCAGACCGGAGGGGAGAGATCCGGGGAGGAGCGGTTGTGATGATCGGACCCATTCCCCTGGTGATCGGATCTGATCAAAGGACGGCTGCGATTCTGATGGCTCTGGCCATTGCTCTCATGGCCATCTGGCTGGTATCTGCATATCTGGGGCATTTCGCAGTGCTGTGAGGTATATAGTTCAGCCGCATCCTGGTCAGTACCGGCCTGAGAAGATGCGTTCGCGTGCACATGCGTGAAAGTGCTGTGATCATCAACCACAGATGGAAATGGTCGCATGGTTCAGGATGACATTTCTGCTTTCTGGGCGCTCAGCACAGAGGCTGTGATGAAAGAGCTCGCCACAGGACCAGCTGGCCTGAGCGAGTCTGAGGCTGGGGAGAGGCTCAGAAGGTATGGATCAAATATCCCCAGGCGGCGGAAGCAGCCAAAAGATCTCGTTCTTCTGCTATCCCAGTTCAGAAGCCCCATAATCATGCTGCTCGTCTTCGCCGCACTCCTCTCCTTATATCTGCACCAGAATTTAGAGGCAGGCCTTGTACTGGCAATAGTCTTTGCAAGCGGGATCCTGGGTTTCTGGCAGGAGAGAACTGCTGCAGGCACAATAGCCAGGCTTCTGGCGATGGTTCAGGTCAGGGCAACAGTCGTGAGGGCGGGCTCCAAGAAGGAGATCCCGGTTGAGTCTGTTGTGCCAGGGGACATAATCATTCTCAGAGCAGGAGATATAATTCCAGGAGACTGCCGCATCCTGGAGTCCAGAGATCTCTTCGTCAACGAGGCTGCACTCACAGGAGAGACGTATCCCGTTGAGAAAACGACTGAAATCCTGCCTGAGGACACACCCATGGCAGAAAGGCGCAACAGCCTGTTCATGGGAACAAATGTCGTCAGCGGGACCGCAACCGCGATCGTGGTGCATACAGGAAGGCGGACCGAGTTCGGCAGGATATCGCATCATCTGGAGCTCGGAAGGCCAGAGACGGACTTCGAGAGGGGCCTCAGGAGCTTTGGGTATTTTCTCATGGAGCTCACACTGCTGCTTGTGGTGGCGATCTTCGCCATCAATGTCTATCTGGATAGGCCTGTACTCGAGTCGTTTCTCTTCTCCCTTGCTCTTGCAGTAGGCCTGACACCACAGCTTCTGCCGGCGATAGTGAGCGTTAACCTGGCACACGGAGCGAGGGAGATGGCCGCAGTCCGGGTGATCGTCAAGCGGCTCGCCTCCATAGAGAACTTCGGCAGCATGAACGTACTCTGCTGCGACAAAACCGGAACGCTCACCGAAGGCGCAGCGAAGATGCATGCCGCTTTGGATGTGGATGGAAGAGAGAACCAGGATGTTTTCCTCTTCGCATATCTCAACGCATTCTACGAAACCGGCTTCACAAATCCCATGGATCAGGCCATACTCAGCTATCGCCACCCGGACATATCCGGCTTCAAGAAGCTGGACGAAATCCCCTACGACTTTGTTCGCAAGAGGTTGAGCATACTCGTCTCAAGAGAGGGAGAGAAGCTGCTGATCACCAAGGGTGCCCTGAGAAGCATTCTGGAGATATGCAGCTCAGTCCGGACCTCTGATGGCATCGTGGATATCGATCCCGTCAAAGAGAACATACAGCAGATGTTCAGCGATTTCAGCAGCAAGGGATACAGGGTGCTGGGTCTTGCCTGCAGGAAGATTTCTGGAGAATCCGTGACAAAGGATGACGAGAGCGATATGACCTTTCTCGGCTTTCTCATATTCTTTGATCCCCCAAAGGAGGGCATAGCCGGTACGGTGGCAAACCTCGCAGGCCTTGGCGTGAACCTGAAGATGATCACAGGGGACAGCAAACTTGTGGCATCAACCGTTGGTGAAGAGGTCGGCCTGAGAAAGGGTACAGTTCTCACAGGCAGCGACCTCAGACGGATCAGTGACGAGGCTCTTCAGAGACTGGTTCGTGATGTTGATATCTTCGCTGAGGTCGAGCCGAACCAAAAGGAGCGGATAATCCTCGCTCTGAGGAGGAACGGCGATGTTGTTGGCTACATGGGAGATGGCATCAATGATGTATCTGCCCTGCACGCCTCAGACATCAGCATCTCTGTTGAGAATGCGGTGGATATCGCCAAGGACGCGGCTGATATCGTCCTCATGGAAAAAGATCTGAACGTTCTTGTCAGGGGTGTGGTCGCGGGTCGAAAGACGTTCGCCAACACCATGAAGTATGTCTTCATGGCGACATCTGCCAACTTCGGCAACATGTTCAGCATGGCCCTCCTCTCGCTCTTCCTGCCGTTTCTCCCGATGCTTCCAGTCCAGGTGCTCCTGACAAATCTCCTCACCGATCTGCCGGAGATGGCCATAGCCAGCGATTCTGTCGATCCGGAATATCTGATTAAGCCCAGGCGTTGGTCGATAAGGCTCATCCGCGACTTCATGGCTGTATTCGGGTTGCTGAGCTCCCTGTTCGACTATCTGACCTTCGGAGCGCTTCTGTTTCTGCTCCACGCCAACACAGCCCAGTTCCGAACAGGCTGGTTCATCGAATCTGTTATATCCGCCTCGATGGTCGTTCTGGTCATACGCACACGTCGGCCTTTCTTCAGATCTGTGCCCAGCAGATACCTCGTCGCATCAACCCTGGGGGTGGGTGTGGTCACATTTCTGCTGCCCTACACGTCTCTCGGGAGGCTGTTCGTTTTCACGCCGCTTCCCCTGAGCTTCCTGACTGCAACCATCGTGATTGTGGCCATCTATGTTCTCACGGCAGAGCTGGCCAAGAGTCTCTTCTACAGAAGATCTGCTGTGGCTGTATGAGGGGTGCATGAGCACAGCCGATCGAAAAAAGACCTGCTGAGGATGGGAGGTGAAGTCCACGCCTGGAAACACCGCAGACCGCATAAAGGCTAAATAGAGCATCGCCAAATGGTCCAGAGCTGCTTTAACTGGAGGACTGGGTGTGATCGTCGAGGTTCCAGGACAGTACAACCCCAAGAATGTCGAGGATGAGGTCAGAGAGTTCTGGCATAGAGAGGATACCTACCACAAGGTCAGGAGACTGAGATCCGGAGGAAGGCGGTTCTTCTTCGTCGACGGCCCTCCTTACACGACTGGCAGGATTCACCTCGGCACAGCCTGGAACAAGGTGATCAAGGACTCGATTCTGAGATACATGTCCATGAAGGGGCACGAGCTCAAGGACCGGGCCGGCTGGGACATGCACGGTCTCCCGATAGAGGTCAAGGTCGAGGAGCATCTCGGATTCAGGAGCAAGAAGGATATCGAGACATATGGGGTGGACAGGTTCATCGAGCAGTGCAAGAGCTTCGCATTGAGGCAGAAGGACGAGATGACGGAGCAGTTCAAGTCCCTGGGGGTATGGCTCGACTGGGATAACCCGTACATGACTCTGAAGAATGAGTATATAGAGGCAGCATGGTGGACGCTGAAGAGAGCGCATGAACGGGGGCTGCTGGAGAGGGGTTTGAGGGTGGTGAACTGGTGTCCGAGGTGCCAGACAGCCATCGCAGACTCCGAGGTCGAGTACTGGGATGAGAAAGATCCCTCGATATACGTCAAGTTCCCTGTGGAGGGTGAGGATAACACATACATCGTGATATGGACCACAACACCCTGGACCATTCCCGCAAACGTCGCTGTCGCTGTTCATAAGGACTTCATGTACTCAAAGGTTCGCGCCTGGCGCAGGGATGGCACGTACGAGATACTCATAATGGCAACAGATCTCATCGAGAATGTCCTGAAACAGGGGAGGTACGTGGATTATGAGATACTGGAGAGCATGAGGGGAGAGGATCTGCTCTCGCTGACGTACAGAAACCCGCTGCAGGATCTGGTCCCCACGCAGAGGGATTTCGTCCACGGGGTTCATCTTGCTGATTTTGTAACCGCCGAGAACACCGGAATCGTGCACATAGCACCAGGCCACGGCCTCGAGGATTACGAGCTCGGCCTCGAGAAGAGGCTTCCGATATTCTGTCCGGTCGGGGAGGACGGTAGATACACATCAGAGGCCGGCGAGAAATACGAGGGGAAGTACGTCAGGGATGCAAACCCGGAGGTCGTGGAGGATCTCATGGAGAGGGGCGCGCTTCTCGCGAGCGGAGAGCTCGTCCACAGATATGGCCACTGCTGGAGGTGCAAGACACCGATAATATTCATAGCCACAAGGCAGTGGTTCATCAGGATATCCGATCTCAGGGATCAGATGCTCCGGGAGATCGAGAGGGTCTCCTGGTACCCGGAGTGGGCAGGATCAGCTAGATTCAAAGACTGGATATCGAACGCCAGAGACTGGTGCATATCCAGGCAGCGATACTGGGGGATACCCCTCCCAATCTGGATCTGCAGGAGCTGCGGCGCTATTGATGTCATCGGCACAGCCGCGGAGCTTGAGATGCGCGCAGGCCGGACTGTGGAGGATCTGCACCGGCCAGCGGTGGATGATGTGAGGCTGAGATGCAGCTGCGGCGGCCAAATGGAGAGAGTGCCGGATGTCTTCGATGTGTGGTTCGACAGCGCTGTCGCCTCGTGGGCCACGCTGAACTTCCCAAGGGATGAGAAGGAGTTCAGCGTCTGGTGGCCTGCTGATTTCATAACAGAGGGGCATGACCAGACAAGGGGCTGGTTCTACTCGCAGCTCGGCGCGAGCATGGTTGCATTCGGCAGAGCCCCGTATAAGAGCGTCCTCATGCACGGGTTCACGCTCGACGAGCAGGGAAGGAAGATGTCAAAGAGCATAGGAAACGTGGTACACCCAGAGGATGTCGTTGGGAGATACGGTGCTGACACCCTGCGCTTCTACGTCCTCTCATCGAATGCACCCTGGGAGGATCTCCACTTCAGCTGGGAGGGGGCGATGAATGTCAACCGTATGCTCAACATACTCTGGAACGCCTACCGCTTCCCCCTGCCCTACATGATTCTTGACAAATTTGACATATCGAAGGCAGATACGAGCAGGTACAACCTCAGACCTGAGGACCGCTGGATCATCTCAAGGGTGAACTCGCTGGCAAAGGAGATCGAGGAGAACATGGCGGGGTACATGCTTCACAGAGTTACAAGATCTCTGCAGGATTTCGTCCTCGAGGACCTCTCGAGATGGTACATCCAGCTCGTGCGTCCAAGGACTTGGATCGAGACCGATGATCCGGACAAGCTCGCTGCCTATGCAACTCTCTACACAGTCATGTCGACCCTGGTGAAGCTCATGGCGCCGTTCACGCCTTTCCTGGCTGAGAGCATCTATCAGAACCTCGTTAGGGGTCTGGATCCATGCGCTCCGGAGTCTGTCCACATGTGCGACTGGCCAGGCTACAGGGAGGATCTGATAGATAAAAGGCTCGAGGAGAGCATGAGCTACGTAAGGGAGATCTCTGAGGCTGTAGCCAATGCAAGGCAGAAGGGCGGAAGAAAGCTTCGCTGGCCGGTCTCCAGGATAATAATCTCATCTGATGAGCAGCTCGATCTCATGGATCTCATCCATGTTCTCAGGTCGCAGACCAACTCCAAGGATGTGGTCATCCTGCCTCCGGGAGAGAAGCCTGAGATGAATCTGGAGATCTCCGTCGTCCAGAAGAAGATAGGGCCTGTCTTCAAGGGAGAGTCGAAGGATGTGGTCGAGGCTCTTGAATCCATGAATCCGAGGGAGGTAAAGCGGATCATCGAGAGCGGAGAGCCCATTGAGTGGAAGGGCAAAAGCTACAGGATCACAGGCGAGATGGTCGAGTTCAGGGAGATACCTCCTGCGAACCTGATACCGGCTGAGTTCTCGAAGGGCATGGTGTACGTGGATACAACACTAACCGACGAACTCAAAGCAGAGGGATACACGCGCGAGATAATACGGAGGATACAGGACATGAGGAAGGAGCTGGATCTGAAGGTGGATGAGATGATCAGGGTCTCCGTAGCTCTGGACAGCAGTGAGGTTCTGGGACTCGTCTCAGGCTGGAAGGACCACATAAGCAGCGAGGTGAGGGCGACTCTTTTAAGAATGGGAAATGATTTAGATATTGAGGGAGAACTCACCAGAAACTGGGAGGTTGACGGCGTAAATATAAGGGTCTCAGTGGCAAGAGCCTGAAACTCCCGGCCGAAGCGAGATCTCCCCTCTTGGAGAGGAACTCAAATGTCAGATGAAATCTACGAGGGTGCTGGTGAGGATAGCGTTGTGCCTGTGCGCGTTAAGGGTGTCTACATAGCAGAGACGCTTGGCGGAGCCCCCTCACCCGTGGTCCTCCTGGAGGATGAGAAGTCACGTATAGTTCCGATATTCGTCGGGCTCTCAGAGGCGATATCCATCCACAACGCCCTCTCCGGGGAGGTCTCGCCCAGGCCGATGACGCACGATCTCTTCATATCTGTCCTGGAATGCCTGGAGGCGACGATCTCGGATGTGCTCATAGACGACCTCGAGGGGGGCATATACTATGCCAGGCTCTCGCTCGTGCACGGCTCCAAGAGGAGCGAGCTCGATGCAAGGCCGAGCGACTGTCTGGCGCTGGCGATAAGGGCCAAGGCGCCGATCCACATCCAGGAGAGGATCATAGAGATCTCGGGGATGGACAGGAGCGAGATGGAAGGTCTCAGGCGGCTCGACAGCTACATGCACTGACGTGATGGTGATCTTTTGCTGCAGGTCATCTTTCTGGGCACAGCTGGCTCTCTGCCCACGCCTGACAGGAGCCTGCCGGCCATTCTTGTGAACAGGGAGGGTGATCTCCTCCTCTTCGACTGCGGTGAGGGTACTCAGAGACAGATGATGATCGCGAGGACCGGCATGATGCGGCTGAGCCATATATTTTTGACCCACCTTCATGCGGACCACATACTCGGTATACCCGGGCTCCTGGAGACGATGGCGTTCCAGGGCAGGGAGGCCCCGCTTGTGATAGCCGGCCCTCCGCGCACGGCTAGGATGGTGGGCATCCTGAACAGCCTCGGATGCTGCGCTCGGGATTTTGAGGTCAGGGCGCTGGAGCTGAGGCCGGGGGATGGCTTGCGAATGAGCGGATACACTGTAACAGCAATCGCAACAGAGCACAGCGTGCCCAGCCTGGGGTACATGCTGCTGGAGGATATGCGGCCCGGAAGGTTCAACAGGGAGCGCGCGATAGAGCTCGGTGTTCCTGTTGGTCCGATGTTCGGAAGGCTCCAGAGGGGGGAGAGCGTGGAGATCGACGGGAGGGTTGTGAGGCCGGAGGACGTCCTGGGCGCTCCCCGACCCGGCAGGAAGATCGTTTACAGCGGGGACACCAGGCCGACCAGGGAGATCGAGGAGGCGAGCAGGAACGCTGACCTGCTCATACATGACGGCGCGCTGGCCGATGATATGATCGACTGGGCGGTGGAGACGAAGCACACAACCGCGGGAGAGGCTGCTGCGCTCGCGGCAAGGGCCGGAGTGAGAAGACTGGTTCTCACACACATCAGCTCCCGGTACTCAGAGGACACGACGCCGCTTCTGAACGATGCCCGGAAGGTCTTCCCTGAGACTCTGATAGCATCGGATCTGATGAGGATCGATGTGCCTCTCAGGGACGGGTGAATCTCCACTGGCAAGCACATATCGCTGCATTTATTGAGAAAATGCGATGCATGTTCCATGCATGCGCGCTGGAAAACAACCAGCCGACACCGCCAACCTGGCGGCCCCCTTCAGCATCCCTTCTGCAGGAATCCTTATAGTATTCCATCATCATCTTCTCGCCGATGATAAAGAGGATTCCCTCCGGGTGCCAGAGCATCGATGATCTCCTCGGTGGCGGATTTGAGGCCGGAATAATAACACAGATATACGGCGAATCCGGCACCGGGAAGACCAACATAGTGATACAGCTATCGGTGCAGGCAGTGAGGCTCGGATCGCGTGTTATATTCATAGATACCGAGGGCTTCTCTCCTGACCGGTTCGTCCAGATCGCGGGGGAGAACGCGAAGGAGATCGCCTCGAAGATCGTGGTATTCCAGCCGCTCAGCCTAGAGCAGCAGCACATGGCGATCAGGGATGCATCCAGAATCGTCGGTCAGGGCTTCGGGCTCGTTGTTCTCGATTCCGCGACATCTCTCTACAGAGCTGCTCTGGAGTCGACAGATAACCGCCAGATAAAACGATCGCTGACATCACAGCTCTCAGAGCTCCAGGAGATCGCCAGAAGGCACAGCATACCTGTGGTGATAACGAATCAGGTTTACATGGATGTCGACACTGGCATCCTCAGGCCTGTTGGGGGCACATCGATGGAGCATCTCTGCAAGGCGATACTTGCGCTGGAGAGGCTTGGAGAGGGGCGGAGGAGGATGCGAGTGGTGAAGCACAGGTCGCAGCCTGAGGGGGAGGCGGCAGAATTTCTGATAACATCCAGCGGTTTGGTCTGAAGCTCCACCAGGACTCTCATCTGGAGCAACAGCCACTGCTCTTTTCTGAAAGGTTTCATTCCCCGATTCGGCGGTTCGGTAGTCTCGCAGAAAGGTTGGATGACGCTGGTTTGGTTGCTGGAGCTCGCCTGTCCGATGGTTCAACCAGATGAGCCTCCTGGGAAATGATTTTATAGTCCTCTGCGTCACTTCATGTAAATGAATTTAAAAGATATTGTATATGTCATACTTCATAGATGATTTTATGCAACATGCTATATTATATTAACTTATGCGTGATACTATAATTGCCATATTTTTATCTTGCTTGAACACCCAGAACCTCGCGCTCCAGCATGCCGCAGGCTTTTATTTCAGCCTCTCGACCTCTATCACGCGAAGCGGGACGGATCCCAGAGCTTTTCCGATCATCGCCTTTGCGATCCTTCCCGCGTGCTCCTCGCTCTCGGCGTTGAATATCTTAATCTCGAATATCAGGCCGACCAGGGCGGTCCCTGCAACGATAAGGACACCCTCCAGCGGCTCCTCACAGCTCGGGCAGTAGCTCTGGCCGACCTCGACCTCGACGTACTCCATGCTGCTCTGGTTGAGCCTCTTGCCAGCCTCGGAGATCGCAACACCGATGGCATCATCAGCAGACTTCACGTCCCTGACTATCCACGCGCCCTCTAGAGTTACCAAGAAGTTGGACATCTCATCGCTCCTGGAGAGCGATAAGGATATCTAAGTTGCGGATCAATGGACTGGAAGGTGATGCGAATGGTCCAGATACCAGGCAGAGTTGGCAAAAGTTCTGGAATGCCACTGAGCACCGAGAAGGAGTTCGAACAGGAGATATACGTGACGCGCGGCGAGATGGCGAGGTTCATTCGTGATCTGGCATCTGCGATCGAGGCTGGTGGCAGGGTCGATGTCTCAAGGGACGACTGGACGCTGGGCGTCACTCCCATGGAACCCCTGAAGATCGAGATACAGTACAAGGGCCAGAAGAGGGAGCTGGAGATCCAGCTGAAGCTGAAGGAGTTTCCGTAACTGCGAGGCCTGCTGGCTGCAGAAGAGCGAATATGCACGGGATCGGTCTGATGAAACTGCATCCCATGTGCAGTCCGGGCGCTGGCGAAATCTCATGCTGGAAGCCTGCACATGGGTGTTCGATATGCTGTACCAGCGCGAGATGGCGTGGATAAGCAGATGGGAACACCTGGCAGGTCATCATAAATATTTTTAAATTGCGAGCAGCGATGCAGGCCTATGGATGCAGACTTGCATCAACAGTGCCTTAAAATTATAAAAATATGGGAGATCAGTAAATCGCGATCTTCGAGCTCCTCAGGATGAGAACAGGCCTGCTTGCCGTGTTTGCCACTCCGTATGCCGTGCTTCCGATCCTGCCCTTCTTGATAGCGGTTGCGCCCTGCGAGCTCATCGCGATCAGGGAGACGTCCTCCTGCGCAGCGACAGATCTTATCTGCTCGCAGGCCTCGCCGACCACGACCTTTGTGCTAACATTCAGCCCGCCCTTTCTGAGCTCCGCCGCGATCTCGTTCAGCCGCTCCGTCCCGTATTTCACCGCGGAATCGATCTCCTCCTGAGTTTCGCCTCTGGAGACCACATGGAGCAGCATCAGCTCGCCGATCCCGTTTATGTTCTTCAGGAACGAGAGCGCTGCCTCGGCAGGCTGGGAGAAGTCCGTCGGATAAAGCACTTTGTGCAGCAGCCTCGCGCAGTATATGCCAACCGGCCTCCCTTCCATCATCATGTACCTCATCAGAAGGAGGTGCGTGTTGCCGTAGCGCAGAACGTTTCTGGAGACGCTCCCCAGAAGCACGCTCTCGATCAGGCTCTTGCCCCTTGCACCCATCGCCACCAGAGAGACATTCTCCTCATCTGCCACCTTCTGTATGGCGCTGGCCACCTCTCCCTCCAGGACGGAGACCGCCCTCACCTTGACGTTCATTCCCTGCAGCGGGGCTGCCTCCCCCTCCAGCCTCTTCTCTGCCTCCCTGATCTCTGCAACCGGGTCCCAGACCCTGGCAAGCGGGTCCCTGCTGATGACATGAAGGAGAACAACGTCCTTCACACCCGGAATCTGACCAGCGCACTCTATGACCTTTCTCGCATGCTTAGAAAAGTCCGTGGGGATCAATATCTTCTCAAACATCATCTTCACCAGGCTTTCACATCTTTCTGCAAAGCTGCAATGCTATCAATATACGTCTTTACCTTTATTAGTTTTGCCGGCACTGAAGATCGATCCCGATTGTTCACTGGCGTCATCGTTCCTCTTGAATCCTCTGGGGATCGCATGCTTACTGCATCGCTGTGAACAACAGCCTGTGACAGCCATGGGCCGGGCGATGAGTTGTGCCCATCTCATCTCTGCTCACCATACGCCCGGGATCTGCGTCCCGCACCTGGGGCACCTGCCATCGACTATGCTGTTGAGCGTCACACGGTATGCGAAACGCTCGACAAGGAGCTCACCGCAGTTGTGGCAGTGAGTGTTCTCCCCCTCGCCCGGGATGTTCCCCGCGTAGATGTAGCGGATGCCTGCATCTCTGCCGATGCCGATGGCCCTCCGGATCGTGGCCGCGCTCGTTGGCGGCGCATCTCTGAGCCTGTACGTGGGATGGAAGGCGGAGACATGCCATGGAATATCGACGCTCACGCCTGCGAGGAATTCGGCTATCTCCCTGAGCTGTTTATCAGAGTCGTTGTATCCGGGAATCACAAGAGTCGTGACCTCAGTCCACACCCCAAGCTTCGGGAATAGCTCGATGTTTCTCTTCACGGGCTCCACCCTGGCGCTGCATATCTTTCTGTAGAACTCATCATCGCCCTTAAGATCGATGTTGATCGCGTCCAGGTATGGAGAGATCTCCCTCGCAGCCTCCTCAGTCATGTAGCCGTTGCTGACGAAGTTGTTCTTGAGCCCGAACTCTTTAGCTTTGACAGCGGTATCGAGCGCGAACTCGAAGAATATCGTGGGCTCTGTGTATGTGTAGGATATCGATTGGACTCCGGCCTCGAGGGCCTCCGCGACGATATCCTCAGGAGCCCTTTCGCTGCCGATGATCATGCCCCTGTCCACGGGCATCTGGGAGATGTCAGCATTCTGGCAGTGCCTGCACCTGAAGTTGCAGCCAACTGTGGCGATCGAGTAGCTCCTGCTGCCCGGCTGGAAGTGAAACAGGGGCTTTTTCTCCACAGGATCGACATGCTCAGCCACAATCCTGCCGTAAACGAGCGAGTAGAGGGTCCCGTCGATGTTCTCCCTGACACCGCAGATGCCCCTGCGACCAGGATGAATCCTGCAGCTGTGGTTGCAGAGGTTGCATCTGACATCGCCACCCTCAAGCCTCTCGTAAAACATGGCCTCTCTCATTTCAGCCATGATAACAGAAACGTCCTCTTAAATTATATACTCTCCTGAGAGGATCTCAGAGATGTGCAGCATGGGATATGCGGCGCCAGCGAGTCCATTATAACAGCGATCCGATCAGCTCATACACTGGGCTGAATTCAGATTAAAAGACACTCTTAAAGACCCTCTCTGCGTCCCGGCGGAGATGCTAACCCTAACCCCTCACAGCCTTTCGCCAGAGCTTTTCCGCCTTATCCGGGATCGACTCTATCTGCTCGTGGATATCAAGACGGTGCTTTATGTCAGCTGCCTTTATGCGCAGCTCCACCGACTCGCGCATGAGCTCTCTGGCCTTTGTCCTCAGCTCCTCAGACTCTATCCAGAGGGCCTCGGCCTGCTCCGGATCGAGCTGCCGAATATCCACAGACCTCTTCCGGAGCGAATCCGACTCCTCCATGGCAGATGCTGAATCTGCTCTCAGCTGCTCAGAGCGCTTCAGGAGATCCTCCATCTCCCTGCGCATCTCATCGTAGCTTTTCACTGCGAACCTGCCATCGAAGATAGAACCACCTCAGGTCATCTCTAAGAGCATCCTGTGGAACCGGAGATCACCGGTGAGCTCAGGATGGAACGCAAGACCGATGATGTTCCTCTGCCTGACTGCAACCGTGCGGCCGCCAAAGCGCGCGATCTCCTGCACACCCTCGCCGCATCTCAGGACAACGGGCGCGCGAATGAATACAGCCCTGTACGGCCTGTCGAATCCTTCCACGTTTATCTCAGCCTCGAACGACTCGCGCTGCGGGCCGAAGGCGTTTCTTCCCACCGAGATATCAATCAGTCCGAGAGGTCTGACGTTGCCTGCATCGATCTCCTTCGCGGCAAGCACAAGACCCGCACATGTTGCGAGCACGGGCACATCATTAGCAGCCGCCTGCTTTATCTCGGCGGCGATTCCCGTCCTCTCGAGCTGCCGGCCGATCGTTGTGCTCTCGCCTCCAGGGATCACTATGCCAGAGCATGTGGGTATGATGCCTGCCCGACGTACGGGGACTGCCTGGCCGCCTGCGGCCTCTATGGCGCTGATGTGCTCCGAGACGTCTCCCTGGAGTGCTATGACCCCTATCCTCCTCACGTTACCTCCCAGGCAGAAGCCCAGACCTCTGAGAGAAGAGCCGGCTCACCATCCTCTAGCCTGCAGCGCCTCTCCTTCCTGAAGGGTGGTGACATCTATGCCCTTCATCGCCCTTCCAAGACCTCTTGAGACCCTGGCCAGAACCTCCGGCTCGTCGTAGTGATGCACAGCCTCGACTATTGCTGCAGCCATCGCCTCCGGGTTCTCCGACTTGAATATGCCGGATCCGACAAACACGCCATCAGCGCCCAGCTGCATCATCAGAGCGGCGTCTGCTGGTGTTGCTATGCCACCGGCAGCAAAGTTCACCACAGGCAGCCGCTGGATCCGGGCGCACTCCGCAACCAGCTCTGGGTCGGCCTCGATCTCGCGCGCGAACTTCATCAGCTCCTCGCTGTTCATGCCCTTGAGCTTCCGGATGTCGCCCATGATCATCTTCATATGCCTCACGGCCTGGCTGACATCACCTGTACCCGCCTCGCCCTTGGTACGTATCATGGCTGCGCCTTCCTTGATACGCCTGAGGGCCTCCCCGAGGTTCCTGGCGCCGCATACGAATGGGACTTTGAATCTGGTCTTGTCGATGTGGAACTCGTCTGCAGGGGTGAGAACCTCCGACTCGTCGATCATATCCACCCCTATGGCCTCGAGGATCTGAGCCTCGACGAAGTGTCCGATCCTGACCTTGGCCATGACAGGTATGGTCACCGCATCTATGATCTCCTCGATGACCTTTGGATCTGCCATCCTGGCCACGCCGCCCATCTTTCTGATGTCAGCAGGAACCGCATGGAGTGCCATGACAGCGACAGCTCCTGCCTCCTCAGCGATCATGGCCTGCTCAGGGGTGGTGACGTCCATGATGACTCCACCCTTCTGCATCTTGGCAAAGCCGCGCTTCAGCAGCTCCGTACCGAATCGAAGATTCTCCAGCTCCATGATGATTTCATACCTCGAACGGTGAACTAGCAGCATTTACGGTAAATAAACTTTGCCCCGCGCACCGAACGCGCGTGTTCTCGCCTGCCTGGGACGGCATGTGACAGGGAGTAACCGGGCGCAAACTCCGGTCTTCATTCCGGAGAGGTACTGTGAGGTGGGGGAGGGGGCGGCCATCGCCAGAGCAGTTTTGATCCCAGACGCGCTTTGATGAAGCCGTGCCTGGGGCCGTGGCCGGATGATGTCACTCGACTGCTATGGCCTCTACTGGATCCAGCCTTGATGCCCTGTAGGCAGGATAGAGTCCAGCCACCAGATTGACAATCATGGAGTATATCACCGCCCAGAAGAAGAACTCCGGCTTCATCACCACCGTCATCCTCGATACCATGTATATCTCGCTGGGCAGCTCCACAGGATACATCATGATTAGCCTGGCTGCGATGTACGCCAGGATGCACCCGATGAGGGCAGACGGTGGAGCGAGAATCAGGCTCTCAAGAATGAATATCTTCATTATCGAGAGGCTGGTGGCACCCATGGCCATCAGTATACCTATCTCCTTCGTCCTGCGGGTTATTATCATTATCATTGTATTGGCTATACCGAATCCCGCTATCGCGAATATGAGAATGTAGAATATGACCACAAAGCGTGACTGCGTCTCGAGTAGGTTCAGTATATCACGGTTGATGTCAACCCAGCTCCTGGCAGTGTAGCTGGTTTTCCTGTTGATCTCCTCTGCGAGATGCGGTGCCCCGTACAGGTCGGAGAGCCTCACAGAGACCTCTGACACAACATCCCCCTCACCGAGGATATCCTGTGCGGTCTTCAGCGGGATGTAAACGAGAGTTTTGTCGCTTGCTGTGCCGGTCTCTATGATGCCTGCGACCTTGAGTCTGATGGATCTGTTCTGCCTGATCAGCTCTATCCTGTCGCCGCTCGAAGCCCTGATCTCCTCAGCAAGCCTGCTGCCAATAACAGCTGAGTATCTGCTCAGCTCAAGATCCCTGAAGCTACCCTCGATCAGATCCCTCTCAACCCTCATCAGAGGACCCTCATCGGATGCGATGACACCCATGACCTCCACCCCCCTTGCCCTGTCCCTGTGCTCGACGACCGCCTTCCCTCTGAGCCTGGGGGAGACAGCTTCCACCCCCGGGTACGTCCATACTGTGGCAGAGAGCGTTCTGTAGAGGTGTATCTCGTTCTCGCCCTCCTTCGGCTCGATAACTACATGGGGGTTGTTCTCGATGGTTGTGCTCATGATCTCCTCCCTGAAACCGCCCATCAGGCCCATCATGACGACGATAATCGCCACAGCCAGGGCTACAGAGAGCACCGTGAAGAAAGCCATCCTGGGGTTTCTGACGATGTGGTGGGATGCAATGATATGCTCAAACATCTCGCTCATCCACGCAGGGCGATTACAGGATCGAGCTTCGATGCCTTGTGCGCGGGATACACGCCCGCGGCCAGGCTCAGCAGAACCGCGACCAGCACTATGATCAGGATTTTCCAGGGGTCTATCACCACAGGCAGCACAAACTCCTCCCAGCCGGGTGCCTCGACTTCGAACCCCATGCCCTTGAGGTAGAGAGAAAGAGCCACGCCACCCACAGCGCCGCATATGCCGCCAATGAGGCCCAGAACAGTGCTCTGGATGAGGAATATGTTGCGTATCATCACACCTGTTGCCCCCTCAGCCATGAGCATGCCTATCTCAGATGTCTTCTCGAGAACAAGCATGTACATCACGCTCGCTATCCCGAAGGCTGCAATGATCATTATGAGAAGCATGATGATGTTGTTCTCAAAGTTCTCTATTGCGATGGTCCTGAGGATCTCTGGGTAAAGCTGCTGCCAGCTCTCTGCCTTGTAGCCCGTCGCAGAAATTTCCCTGCTGATCCGATCCGCCATGTAGATGTCCTGGAGCTTGATATCTATGCCGTTTATGACATCCCCCTCACCCACGAAGTTCCTGGCCGTCCGGAGCGAGACGAATGCCATCTCCTCAGGAAAGCCCTGTGGCGGATCGAAGATGCAGGCGATCATGAGATTGAGCGGGTTTGCATCCGGAAACCTCGCGTCCACAGTATCGTCCAGCTCCACATCCAGCTTCTCGGCGAGCTTCTTCGACATCGCTATTCTGTTCTCCTGCTGGATCGACTCAAGATCTCCATAGATCACACGCTCTTCTATGCTCGGGTAGATCCGTTCCATCTCTGATGGTATCACGCCAATGAGAATGACGTTCTCCACGTTGTTCTTGTGTGAAAGCGATGCGGATGTGCTCAGACGTGGAGAGACTGCGGTAACGCCCTCAAGCTTCCATATCCTCTCCATGAGCGTTCTGTAGAGGTAGATGTACTCCTCACCCTCCTTCGGGCTCACGCTGACATGCGCGAGGTCCTTTACGATTATGTCGAGGAGATACTCCTGAAAGCCAGCTTGGAGCGATACAGAGGTCACGCTAACAGCCACCGCCAGCCCGATTGCAATCACAGAGAGGGCAGTCTGACGCCTCCGGCTTCTGATATACCGGAATGCTATGAATTTCTCGAACAGATAGCCACGCCCCTGCTGAACTTTTTCAGCCTCTGGAGCAGCTTGCTCCAGAGGCTGTCCCTCCCTCCTCCTGTATCATTGCTATCAAGAACACATATTATTCCGTAAATAAAATCGAAGTTATGATCTGCTCCCGCCTCTCGAAAAAGCCAGTGTGTGATAGGTGGAACTTCCAGGATCCTCGGGCCGGGGTGGGGACGCAGTGGGACCGCACGCTTCTCCCCTGCAACCTCAAAGTATTTTAAACTTGGGGGCAGGGGTTCATCTGTTTGCTCATATCCATGTGATAACCTACCTTTATAGGCACCACGCGCCTCCTGGCGCGCGAATGAACGCAGCCGGCAACCGGCCTGCATCTCCTTCAAGTTGCTGGATACATAAGAGCGTGCGCTTTTACTTATCTCCGCTTGGTTCAAATTGCCCTGGTATTATCATGAAAGAGCTCGACTGTCATCATGAGTCTTGCGAATCCGCACACTTTGACGCTTTCATCCTTTTGGCACGCTTTTATTACATGTGCAGTCATCATGAGTCCGGACAGTTTGAACGCTGTGGATTTCAATGATCCAGGCACACGACACAGGAGGTTAGCTCTCCGTCTCATGCTTTCATCGACTTCGGAAATTATCCTTGATTGAGCTTCGCAAATCATCCTGCAGCAGTCTCCGCCCATCTCATGCTTTCATCGACTTCGGAAATTATCCTGCACACTTAGCCGAAACGCGGGCCTCGTACTGCTCCTCAGGATCTTGGAGTCGCAGGAAAAAGCCTTCAACTGTAAAGGCAACATTGTGGGGATGCAAGCGATGAGGTAACCTATAAATAGTTAAAAAATACACTTCCATCAAATGGAGCTCAAATTAACATCAAAAGAGAAGCTGGTACTTTACGGTCTGACCAGATACCCAGGGCTCAGCGATATTGATCTGGCTTCCTTTATTGATGTAGACAGATCCACAATATTCAAAAGCAAACGCAAGTTTCGCGACTGGCAGCTGATAAGGCTTCTGAACGTTCCATCCGTCGGGGCTCTGGGCGCTGAGATCCTCAGCGTGGTTTTCATGCGTTTCTCTCCGGGGATCGATGGCAGGGAATCCCTGTCTGAATGGACAAAGAGCCCAAGCTGTGTCTACTGTGTGGCAACAGCTACAGATGCGTTCTCTCTGGTTTATTCAAGAAACCTGACAGAGTTCAAGAAAAAATCTGAAAGTATTCTGAGCAGATACCGGCAGAGCGGCGTGCTTGAGGAGTTCAGGTGTGTGCATCTCTGTGTGGAGCTTGCGAGCTATCAGTACAATGTTCCTGAAGCAGTATGCGAGATATTCGGGCTTGACAGAAAGGATGTTCCAGCTCGCCCTGTCCCGCTGATGCCCGCAGATACCTCAAGGATGTCTGAGAAGGACAGGCTCACGCTATACGCCTTCGTCAGATACCCAAGCCTCTCAGACCTGGAGCTCTCAAAGAGGACCGGGATATCCAGGCCGACAATATCCGGGAAGAGGAGCAGGTTCTTTGATGCCAGCATCCTCCTCAGAGAGGTGCATGTTGAATGGCAGAGGATATGCTGTGAGCTCATGTGCTTCTACCATCTTCGCATGAGGCGGGATGTGAGCCCCCAGGATGCAGGATCTCTCCTGAGCATGATGGGGTCGCAGCTGTTCTACCACATGCAGCCCGGGGACGTCTGCGGCGCGATGCTCTCATCCAGCTACTCTGATCTCAAGGATGGGTTGGATGCATTTGTCAACAGCGCATTTGAGAGGGGCCTCATGGATGGCAGACCATACATGGTCATCATGCCGCTGAGAGCTATGAGAGTGGAGAAGCTCGATTACGCGCCTGCTGTTGCTGAGATGCTGGGGATTGAAAAGGAGATATGAGCGAGATAGTGATAATCTGCTCATCATCTGATCCGGCCAGCTCGAACATAGCCTCGAGGCTGCTTGAGCTGGTGGAGTGGGAGGAGCATGGGGATCTCAGGTTTCACAAAAGCTGCTGCATGCTGTGCATCGAGGGTGAGCTTGTGGGGCTCAGGAACCTGGAGGGTATGCTGGATCGTATGGGCCTCTCGCCGAGGCTGATAGTCTTCGCATCCAGGCACAAATCAAAAGAGGCAGTGGCATGGCTCGGAGGGCACTTCACCGGCGTCGTTCAGGAGGGATCTTTTGAGCTCTCCAGACCAGCGCCATATGCCCTGAAAAGACTGCTCATGGCCCTGCAGCGTGACTCCCCATCAGGATTTCGCCTCTCCGCCGAGGCCACACACCACGGGCCTGTGGATCTGCGCACACCATCGCTGTTCGCCGAGATAGGCTCATGTGAGCAGCACTGGACCGACCCAGCAGCAGGAACCGCGGTCGCACGGGCGATTCTCGAGCTTGAGAGATATGAGGAGCATGCTGGTGAACCGGTGCTTCTGGGAGTTGGCGGTGGTCACTATGTTCAGAGGCAGACCGATCTGATGCTCTCAGGGCATGTCGCATTCGGTCACATGTTCTCGAAGTACCAGGCATCGATGCTCAGCCTTGATGTGATGAGGAGAGCGGCTGAGCTCTCAGGAGCGTCCGGCGTCTATCTGGATGGCAAATCATTCCGCTCAGAGGAGCGCAGGAGGCTTGAGGAGATCGCATCGAGCCTCGACCTGAAGGTGATGAGCAAAAAGGATGTGATGTCTCTTCTGTGAAAATCCAGCTCAAAAAGGTATGCGAGGGCTGCGTTAAGGTCGTGCTCCGAATCGTCGAGTTCAGACGCGTGCGACCCTGGGAGATCTGCTGGCATTATGCAAGTGTCCACCAGCTACGACAGCCTTTTCCAGTACTGCAGCCCACAAACCTGAGCTCAATCCTCCATCTCTTTGAACAGCTTGCTTATGCCACTCTTGGCGATCGAGAATGTCGGGACGCCCCCTGTGATCATGCATACCTCCAGAGTTTCCAGGATCTCCTCCTTTGTTGCGCCATAATTCACAGCAACCTTTGCCTGTGGGTATACACAGTCCTCACACATTCTCGTTATAACACAGGCCAGCGCTATGAGCCTCTTCGTCTTTTTGTCGAGGGCGCCATCCTCAAGGAGCACCCTGTCGAGCCTCTCGATGAGCTCAACGAGCTCAGGCCTGTGGTCGTATATCGCCTTGAGCGTCTCGGGGACATATCCACCCATCTTATCCCCAAGAGCTCGCATTATCTCGCCATGTCTGTCTCCACACCCACACATAATTTTTACCTCCATCTCTGCTCCGAACAGCTTCTCACAAGCACAGATTCTGCCGTTCTATCCACAGGCCCTCCTGCTGGAGAGATGCCTCTGAATTTTACGAGCTTTATGTCAATTTGTTTTATTTCTCTGAGATATATGGTTTGCGGGATTGCTGTGGCCGAAATCCGGTCTGCTCCGAAATGGTCCTCACTTTTCCAGGACGATTGTCACTATATCCCCATCGCTCAGGATGTGATCGAGACCTGCGCGCTGACCGTTGTGTTTTGCAGATGTCCCCCAGACAGTGGCGTACCTGAACCGCTGCCTGAAGTCCTTGTGGATCCTGTCGCACAGGTCGCCTATGTTTGCTCCCTTTCTCATTATCATGGGCTCGTCGAGATCTGGAGGCCTTCCCTGCGGCTTCATGAACACCCTTATGAGCTCCAGCCGGTCGAATATCTCGTCCTTCAGCCTGTCGAGGCCTGTGCCATCGATGGCCGATACCGGTATCACATCACCATCGTGATCCCGCTTCTCAGGATCCAGGATATCCACCTTGTTCATCACATGTATGGCCTTTATGTAGCGCCTGTTGGCCTCGAGGGCATCGATGAACCTCTCCTGGCTGAGCCTCTCCCTTATCAGGACATCTGCGCTGTGTATCCTGTACTCCCTGAGTATCGCCTCGATCGATCCCTTGTCTATCCCGGGGTCTACGGTGCTCGTCACACTTATGCCGCCTCTAGATGTTTTTCTTATCAGAACCGATGGGGGATTCTGGTTCAGGCGGACACCGCTCTGGTAGAGCCTGTTAAGGTATGGATCGAGCGATCCTCCATACGGCTCCGTGACGAGCAGCACCAGATCAGAGTCCCTCACCGCGGACAGTGCATCACCTGAGACCGTTATATCAGGTACATCTAGAATCTGTATCTTGGCGCCCCTGTGCTGCAGGATTCCGGGGGTTATCTCCATGGAGTACGGATCCTCGCTGGTCCTGGCCCCGGTGAGCCGGCTCACAAGTGTGGACTTTCCGGCGCCCACCGGCCCCACAAGAGTGACCGTGGCATCCCCGGATTTTCTGACGCCTCCCCCCTTCTTCGCCCTGGAAGCCGCCCGTCTCTCCTGTTCCTCGCGCAGCCTGGCTATCTTCGCCTTCAGGCGGCCTATGTGGTGCTCAGTCGCCTTGTTCTTCTGCGTTCTGAGGATCTCCTCCTCAAGGGCCCTGATCTCCTCCTCGATGCTCATCGGGCCAGCCCCACAGCTGATCTGTTCGATCGATTGACGGCCATATATCCTGAGGATCAGAGAATGTCGGTATCCGCTAAAAGAGTTTCGATGAGCTCGATTAGGAGCTGAAAAACACATGACCTCCTGGAGCTACCAGGAGATCGCCCTCCAGAGCCAGTTGCATATGAGAGTCCAGAACTTCTCGAATCCCGATCCCTTCTCGATCTTCATCCTCTCCTTCTCAGAGTACTTCTTGCTCTTGGTCCATGACATGCCTATCACAGATGCTAGTGAATGGCATCGTCATATAATCGTAACGGTTGACGGGCTGTTTATATGGGATCGTGGCACAGTCTGCGATTGCATGCAAGCTGACGCCCCCATTCACATCCTGCACATGCCTCATCCGTGAATGTGGGTGTGAGCGTGCTCTTCTCTGTGCAGATGTGGATGCCTGTGGATCAGCCTGCCATGGCGGTGCATATGCTCATGGATTAGATTCGTCTCCAGAAGCAGATCTATGTCGTTCAGAACATCATCGACGTCTCTGTCCACAACAATCCTGTGGTTCTCCCCTATGACAACCGCCCTCCTGCTTATCTTATCTATTATGTCCAGGTCGTGTGTGGCGGTGATGATGGTCTTCCCGCAGCTGGCAAGCTCATTGAGAAGCTCGATCAGCCAGAGCTGACTGCGCGGATCCAGTCCAGCGGTCGGCTCATCGAGCAGGAGCACGTCCGGATTCGTCGCGAGCACAGATGCTATGCAGACCTTTTTCTTCTCGCCGCCGCTGAGCGTGTGAGGCGCCCTCTCCCTGAGCTTGGTTATGCCGAGCATCTCCATCAGCTCCTCCACTCTTTCCCGGACCTCCCCCATTGGCATATCCAGCTGCAGGGGGCCGAATGCTATCTCGTCGAAGACCGTGGATGAGAAGAGCTGAACATCGGGGTTCTGGAATACGAATCCCACCTTGCTGCGGAAGAAACGCTTGAAATCGTTGTCTTTGAGCGTGCCGAATATCTCCTCATTCACCTGGGTTCCGAATGCATAGTACCTGCCCGACGTTGGATAAATGAGAGCATCAATTATGGCGAGGAGCGTCGACTTTCCCGAGCCGTTGGCACCCAGGAGTGCGACCTGCTCCCCCTGGCAGATCCTCAGATTTATGTCCTCCAGCGCCTTCAGCCTGCCATTGTAGATGTAGGATACATCCTGCAGATCGAATATCACGTTCATTTCAAACCATCTCATCCCTTCGCCATGCCGTGCGCCAGGAGCATAATGCTGATCACCACAGAGACCCCAAGAGCGATGTAGTCGCGGCTTCTCATGGCGAATTCATAGCTGAGCCTGACATCGCCGCTGAATCCTCTGGATATCATCGCCATGTGGACCTTCTCGCTCATGTCGAGCGCCTTTATAAGCATGTAGCCTATTCTGCCCCCGACCCATCTCTGCTCTGCCATGGTGCCTCTGCTCTTGATGGTCCTGCTCCTCTTCGCGATGTAGAGATCCCTGACCATCTCCATGAAGAGAAAGATGTACCTGTTGGCCATCTCGAGCGTGAGAACGTAGACCTTCGGCACGCCGATGGATCTCAGGGATTTGAAGAGCACCTTCTGAGGGGTCGTGAGGAACAGCAGCACGACTGCAGAGACGCATGCTGCAACCCGGAGGGTGAAGAGAACCGCTGCCCTGCTGCCCTGAGATGTTATGTATATGCTCTCCGGAATCGCGAAAGGCCCGATGTGCACGCTCCGGCCGAGATCAACCAGAGGCAGGAGGACGTCACCGGGCAGGAAGATGTTGAGCGTCATCGGGATGGCTATCACACCTGTGAAGATCGGTATGAACAGCCACACCCTTTTTATAAAAAATGCTATACTTATTGAGCTCAGATACGCAAAAATCAGTGTCGCAAGATAAAATAAAGCTATAATCTCCAGGTTTCTCGTCATACTTATTGCGAATATCAGGAAGAGCATCGAGATCAGCTTGACTCTTGGGTCGAGGCTCTGCAGAAGACCTCTTCTTGAGGAGATCTCCTCAGTTGTCATCGCCTCCTGGAAGAATGTGATGATGCCGTCTATCGTCTTTTTGACGAAGTCCTTCCTCGCGGGAGGCGGCGGAGCAAACTCCGCATGTGTTAGACTGACGCTCTTCATCCAATCAGGTATCATGATGCAACCTGGTGTGACTCTTTTGTGAAGACGTATTAATATCTTCCTGAGGATCATCCGATTTGACGGGGCACCAGATATGTGATGGACGATAGGGCATGCAGCTCACCGGAGACTCGGAGTCACCTCAGGTCTCGGATATGCGGACACGAGCCTTTGCGCTTTCGCTCTTATCCAGCCGATGACCTGCCCGCAGAGAGCAGTCATGCTATGCTCTCGTTTCGACTTATCTTCGACGTAGTCGAAGCCTAGCGAGGGATTATAGTTCTTTGCGCCACTTCATGTAAATCCATTTAAAAGCTACTGGATATGTCATATTTCATAGATGATTTTATGTGACATGTGATATTATATCAACTTATGCGGAATACTATAATAGTCTTATCTCGCCTCAGCACTGCTATCAGGACTCAAGTCCACAGGCGGTCGATTTGAATCAAACTCTCCACTATGGGGAGATCTCAATTTGTCAAATTTCATGGTCAATATATTTGCAGAAAATCCTTAATCGATGACAAATGAATTGCCCTTGCATTACCATGAAAGAGATCGACTGCCATCACGAATTGCACGAATCCACACGCTTTGATGCTTTCATTCTTTTGGCGTGCCCCTGCTGTAGCATGCGGGTTTCCAAGCGTGCAGAGCGGATGGCAAGCTTTAAAGCCTGAAGGGTATGATTGGAGACCATGCGCATAATAGCGATATCGGTTCTGCTCATGCTTTTTGCGCTCGCCGGAGCTGCTCATGCTGGGTGTCCCACAGGGACAGGCGGCGTGAACTGGCTTGGTGGGTATGAAATAGGCTCTGATACAGGCACCCCAGTCGGCTTTGAGAGGCCGAATATGGGCATGCCGAAACCCGTGACAAAGCCAGACATGTCGATGCCGGAGCCAGGGCCTGTAAGGACGACCACCGGGTCGGGCAATGCTTCTGCAGCAAATGAGACCAACACGACTGAAGAGAGTGTCGATACTGTAAAGCAGCGGGCTCAGATCAACCTGAGCGGAAGCTGGAGCATGAACCTATCTGACGGCAGACATGTGGAGCTTCTGCTGTATCCTGTTGGCACGGTATTTTACGGTACGGGCAGCCTTATCGAGGGGAACTCGACGATCCCGCTCAAGGCCAGGGGCTCAGTGGGAGAAGATGTGCGCCTCGACCTGATCCAGGTCTTCGACGGTGAGAAGTACAGAGAGGATGTGCTATACAAGCTGACCCTGGTGCAGGAGAACAACACGATATCAGGGAGCTACAGCAGGTTCGGCACCAATGGAGATGCAGCTCTCGTGACCGGCACGGGCACCGTCACTGATGTAGTGCACACGTGAGGCTCAACCCTTTTGATTCAATCTTTTTTTATGAGAGATCTTCCGCTCATCGATTCAGGTTTTTCTATCCCAAGCAGATCGAGCATCGTGGGCGCGACATCCGCGAGGATCCCGTCGTCCCTGAGCATCCTGACGCGATCGCAGCCGACCAGTATGAACGGCACTCTGTTTGTTGTGTGCGCCGTGTGCGGCTCTCCTGTGCTCCGCTCCACCATCTTCTCCGCATTCCCATGATCTGAGGTTATGAGAGCAATCCCACCTCTGGAGAGAACCTCATCGACGACAGTGCCAACGCCGCGATCGACAGCCTCAACGGCACGCACAGCAGCCTCGTATACACCGGTGTGCCCGACCATATCAGGGTTGGCGTAGTTCATGATCACAACATCATATACCCCGGACCTGATGCGGTCTACAACCGTGGCTGTGACCTCTGGCGCTGACATCTCAGGCTTCAGATCATATGTCGGTATCCTGGGAGATGGTATCAGAATCCTGTCCTCGCCGGGAAACGGCTCCTCCTGCCCGCCATTGAAGAAGTACGTGACATGCGCATACTTCTCAGTCTCCGCTATCCTGAGCTGCCTGAGGCCAGCTTTGCTCAGAACCTCGCCCAGCGTCTCCTTCAGGTACTCTGGAGGAAACGCGACCGGAGCATCGATGCTCTCATCGTACTGCGTCATGCAGACAAAAAACGGTCTGAGATACCTGCGCTCAAACTCCCTGAAATCGGGCTGCACGAAAGCTCTGGTTATCTGGCGTGCGCGATCTGGCCTGAAGTTGAAGAAGATTATGCTGTCCCCCTCACGGACAAGCCCATGCGGATCGATAACGGTTGGCTTTAAAAACTCATCGGTTTCGCCCCGGGCGTATCCGATGCGGACCGCCTCCTCTGCACTGGCAGCATGCATCCCCATACCCTCGGTCATGGCCCTGTAAGCAGCCTCAGTGCGATCCCATCGCTTATCCCTGTCCATCGCATAATACCGACCGGATATGGTGGCGACTCTGCCGATGCCGATCCGGGCGAGCTTATCCTCGAGCTGTGAGACATAGATCAGTGCGCTCCTCGGTGGAACGTCCCTGCCATCGAGTATGGGGTGCACATAAACTCTCTCCACCCCAAGCTCCTTTGCCATGTCGAGAAGCGCGAAGAGGTGTGTGATGTGGCTGTGAACGCCGCCATCTGAGAGGAGGCCGATCAGGTGCAGGTTTCTCCCCGAGTCCCTCGCATTCACCATCGCATCAACAAGCTGCTTCACATCCTTCAGCCTGTTCTGCTCGATGGCCAGGCTTATGCGTGTGTAATCCTGGTAGACAATCCTTCCCGCGCCAAGGTTCAGGTGACCAACCTCAGAGTTTCCCATCTGCCCTCTGGGAAGCCCCACATCGAGCCCTGATGCGCCAAGAGATGTGTGGGGATAGATTGATTCAAGCCTGTCCAGGTTTGGCTTACGGGCGCCTGCCACTGCATTGCCCTCTTTCTCCTCGGAGAGCCCGTAGCCGTCCATTATTATAAGAACCACCGGCCTCATGATGCCAGCCGGGTTTGTCCCCAGGCTTTTTAGTGGTTGCGGGCGGAAACATGGGCGTACCGGAATGGAGAGCACAAAGGTTATCTTCAAAACCTCATAGTAAAGCTCGGATGAAGATAATCGTGGTCAACAACTACGGCCAGTTCAATCATCTTATACACAGAAGCATAAGGGAGAAGGTTGAGACCAGGATTGTCTCAAACGAGACGCCTGTTGAGGAGATCGTCGCAGACGGCCTGATACTCGGCGGGGGACCCTCAATGGAGAGAGCGGGGAGGTGCTCAGAGTACCTGCGAATGCTGGATATCCCTGTTCTCGGCATATGTCTCGGACTGCAGATAATGGCCGTGACCTTTGGGGGCAAAGTCGAGACCGGCAGGATCGGAGGGTATGCGAACGTCGAGATAGAGGTCCTGGATGAGGATGGTATTCTGAGGGGGATGCCACGCAGGTTCATGGCATGGGCATCGCATGCGGATCAGGTGACCGTCTGTCCGAGGGAATTCAGGGTCATCGCGCGCTCGTCGATCTGCGAGATGGAAGCGATCTGTCACGAGAGCAGGCCGCTTTACGGCGTCCAGTGGCACCCGGAGGTCGCGCATACGGAGCACGGGGAGAAGGTGTTCGATAACTTCCTGGAGATCTGCAGGAGATGATTAATGAGATTATCGATCTCGAGATTGCAGGCAGGATATCGGTTGAGGCGCTGGCCGAGAGGATAAAGGCGGTGGGGTTCAGGTGTCAGCGCTGCGGCGACTGCTGCAGGGGCCCGGATGCCGAGGTCCTGCTCTTCCCCTCTGAAGTGAGGCGGATCATATCTCACACAGACCAGCCGTGGCTGGAGGTGGTCGAGCCGCCGAAGGCCGGAGTCTGGGACGCGGAAGGAAACTTCCACACGCTCGAGTGGATGCTCAGGCGCAGTGAAAATGGCTGCGCTTACTACGATGCTGCGTCGGGATCCTGCAGTATATACCTGGCGCGCCCTGATATATGCAGGACATATCCATTCTATCTTGACGGCGATGAGCTCTGTGTGTCAGAGTGCAGGGGTCTGGGGATGGAGATGGACGATGAAGAGGCGCTGCATATCGCTCAGGAGCTGAAGAGACGTCTCATCTCAGAGATACGGGAGGAGCGGGAGGCCAGATCGAGATTCTCCGGATTTGCGGCTGCGGACCGACCGGAGAGCCCCACAGGCGTGTGCATAGTTCACGATAGGGAGGGGGCTCACCGTGTCCCGCTCTGCAGAGGCGAGCCAGGTTGAGTATATAAATCCGCACGCTGTTATTGCATCGGAAACGCTCTTAGTGCTCAGCAACTTATGTGCATGCAATCTGGTTGCTGGAAGGACCTCTTCACTCTCAAGGTTTTCAACGCAGTCGAAGATAAGTCGAAACGTGCGCATATCAGGGCTGGTGCTTCTTTTGCAAGTTATCAGGGGGATAAGAGCGATCGGAAAAACTAAGTACTACAGACCCTGAGGATGTAGAGGAGGAGTGTCTGTGGATACGCATGATGTTGAGGCGGTTGCCGCCAAGAAGTACACCAAAGTCAGGTCCGGCATACCAGGCTTTGACGAGCTTGTAAATGGCGGCTTCAACAGGGGTACAGTCAATACCGTCACCGGCGGCTCCGGCACGGGAAAGACGGTATTTGCCACCCAGTTCATTTATGAGGGCATCAGGATGGGCGACAAGGGGATGATAATAACGCCCTCCGAGAGCGCAGAGTCGCTCAAGAGGGAGATGTACTCCTCCTTCAACTGGGATCTGTGGAAGCTGGAAGAGGAGAAAAAGCTTGTCATAGTCGACGTCACAGATCCGGTGCTCAGGCTTCAGAAGAGCATAGATCTGGATCCAGTGGATTTTCTCATCAACTTCAGAAAGCTGGTAGAGCGGAAGGTGAAGGAGGAGAACCCACAGAGGGTTTTCGTCGATGATCTGATGGCGTTCTTCTACGCGGTTCAGGCGCCATTCAAGATAAGGTCGCTGGCAGACGATCTCTTCTCGAGTCTGAGGGCCACAAAGGCGACGTCCGTCATAACGATTGGCACCGCGTTCGGCATGAACCAGATACTGGAGTACGGCGCTGATTCGTGCACCATGCTCAGAAGGGACAGAATCGGCAACGCACTTGTGCGCTCCATTTATGTCATGAAGATGCGGGGCTCGAAGATATCGAACAGCATAAGGGTTCTGGACATATCGGATGATGGGATGGCGGTCTCGGGCCTCTCGCCCTATCCATGAGGGAGATCATGATACAGAGATGGATAGTGATCGCAGGAGAGGAGGCGGGCCCAGTCTCAAACAAGATGGGCGGCATATGGAATGTGATAGATGCAGAGGCCAGGACCCTTGCAAAGCTGATCAGCAGCGGCGATATCGAGAACGATATCAGGATCCTCGTCGCTGGCCCGTACTTCCCCACAGCTGGCGCAGACTGGAACAGGGGAAAGATGCGTGTTACGGACATATCCGGCCTCGAGCCTCTGAGCATGGGCGACGAGATCAAAACAGCCCTTGAGCGGCTCGAATCCCTTGGGATAAAATCAGTATCGTGCCAGGCGGTTTATCATGATGTTCCTGTTGGCTACATACTCTTCGATACGCATTACTATGACAGCTGCATAGTTCGAAGGGACTCCAGGGAGATGACGCTCACGAACGCGATAAAGGAGGAGGCATGGAGGCTTGTGGGGCTGGACTCGCTCAAGTACGAGCGCCTCAGCAACGCTCCCGAGTACAATCACTACCTATGCCTCTCCTATGCGATCTCAGAGCTCGTGCGTGTGCTGAAGTCGATGGCCGAGGAGCCTGCAGAGAAATACGCTGATAAGGCGGTGTCGGAGTTCGCGCGCTCGGTTCTCCCGAAGATAAGAATATCGCTCCACTGCCACGAGTTCGGAGTCTTCTATGCGGTTGCGCGTCTGAAGGCTCTCGGCCAGCCCGTCCGCACGATGGCGACGCTTCATGCCACGGTTCCCGGGAGGGCAGCAGGGTACAGGTCCCTGGAGATGATCGCCAGGAACGAGAAACACTGGCCACCGAACACCCCTGTCTCGATGGCGGCACTGGAGGGCCTGGCGAGGTATGCGGATATCGTGACCTTCGTCGGCGACTCCACGATGAAGGAGGCGATGCTCTTCCACGATCTGAAGGGCATCGTCATAAGAAACGGGATAGAGGTGGAGGAGGACCACATAGACTGGGAGAAGAAGAACCGCTGCAGGGCTAGGATACAGAAGTTCCTCTCAGACACACTCTACAACATCTACGGCGGGGAGAAGATCGATCCTGAGAACATAATACCCATATTCACCATATCAAGGATAGAGATAGAGAACAAGGGATATCCGCAGCTCCTTGATGCCCTGGTCCTTCAGGACCATCTGCTCAAACACAGAGCGATGAAGCAGAGGTTTGCCGAGAAGCTCAGGGTCGCCTGCTTTCTCATAGCGGCGCACGGCCCGAAGCAGAAGGACAGGCTCCCGCAGGGATTCCCGATAAACCTGACGCCAGAGGTGCTGGTGTGGGAGGAGCACAGGCTCTACAAGATGATACAGGAGAGGGGCCTGGAGCCGTGGAGGCTCGTATCAGGAAACCGCATAGTATCTGCGATCCTCTACCCTCAATGGGTCGGACCGGATGACGGCGGGCTGAACATGAGGGCGGACGAGATCATGGCGGGCTGTGTTGCAGGCATCTTCCCCTCACAGTATGAGCCCTTCCTTCTCACAGGGCTCGAGGCCGGGAGGGAGGGTACACCGAGCATAGTCAGCAGAGCCTGCGGCTTCAGCGATGCTCTGAAGAAGATAAAGAGGCTGACAACAGGCATGGGTGGGGTTGTTGTGGTCGATAACATAGAGCAGACGTACAGTGAGACCGTGCTCGATTACGCCCTCGCGCTCGATTACTTCACCTGGAGCCAGGTGGCAGATCAGATCGAGTACAGGCTCCTCTGCGAGGAGTCGTTTGCGCTTGCAAAGTACATGGACTGGAAGGAGCCTGTTCTGGAGTACTACAGGAATCTGGTGGTGTGATGGATATAGCATATCTGAGCACAGAGTACCCGCCGCTGGTCTACGGAGGCCTTGGAGTTTATGTCGATTCGATATCCAGAGAGATCGCCTCGATGGGGCATAAGGTCTCTGTGTTCACAATGGGCAGGCCGGATCTGAAGAGGAGGGAGACGAAGAAGGGCGTGAAGGCGTTCAGGGAGATGCCTCTTCCCCTGGGCGATGCTCTGGAGATCTTCTATTCAAAAGAGACCCTCTCATGGGGCACGGGCCTGGATTTCCTGAACAGCCTCCTTAGTTACAACCAGCTGGCTGCAGCCCGTTTGAGGGACTCAGGTCCTTTTGACATCTGTGTTGCACACGACTGGCTCGCTCTGCCCGCAGGCATGGCGCTGCGTCAGATCATGCCAATGATATACCATGTCCACTGCACCGAGGTCGGGCGCTCCGAGCATCCGAATCCACAGCTCGTATCTCTAGAGGTGAAGGGCGCCAGGCTCGCAGATCTCGTGCTCACGGTCTCAGAGGCGATGAAGGGGGAGCTCGAGGGTCTCGGGGTTCCGGCGGATAAGATAAGGGTGTGTTATCACGGCGTGGATACTAAGCTCTTCGACCCATCTGCTGTGAAGCCAGAGCGGCTCGAGATGCTCAGGAGGAGTTATGGCCTGAAGGAATCTGATACAGTCCTTCTGTTCCTCGGAAGGCTCGAGCCTGTCAAGGGCGTCTCCCAGCTTCTTGCTGCTCTGCCCGCAATACGCAGGAATAATCCTGACGTCAAGCTTCTCGTGGTGGGCAGCGGATCCCTAATCGATCATGTGAGATCAGAGGCTGAGAGGCTCGGCGGTGTTATTCTCGTCGAGCGCTTCCTCTCCCCACAGGAGAAGGTGTATCATTACGCGCTCGCGGACCTCTGCATATTCCCCAGCACCTATGAGCCGTTCGGGATTGTGGCGCTCGAGGCAGCATCGATGGAACGCGCCTCTGTCGTCGGGGCCAGCGGCGTCAGCGGTTTGAGGGAGATCGTCATGAACCCTGCGACTGAGAAGCCGACAGGCGTTCATGTGAATGCTCGAGATCCGAACGATATCGCATGGGGCGTCAATCTCGCTCTCGAAGATCGGGAGCGGCTCAGGGAGTGGGGAAGGAATGCAAGGGAGCGGGTCCTGGAGATGTTCACCTGGAGGAAAGCCGCTGAGAATACTCTGAAGATCTACGAGGAGGTTATCGCATACCGGAGCTGAGGCGTCACTATTTTTTAGAGGAGTACTGTGTCATAGCGAAAGAGCGGGCCAGGAGACCCACAGATTTCATCCGGCCGAGAGAGGCACGTGCATCGAAGGAGTGTCCGTTCTGTCCCGGGAACGAGGAGATGACGCCAAAAGCAGTAGCTGTCTACAGAGACGACGGCGTGTTTGTGGATGGCGAGACCCGGATCAGGGGATGGTGGGCGAGATGCATCCCAAACATGTACCCTGCGATGGTTCCGGGCCCGGACGCGCCAACCTCGGAGTGGATGGCTATTCCTGCGAGGGGAGGACACGAGGTCATAATCGAATCGCCGGATCATGACAGCAGTCCGGCCAACTTTGATGATGAGATGGTTGCCAGAATGATCAGCGTCTATGCAGACCGGTACAGGTATCACACAGAGCAGGGATCCTCTTACGTGTCCATATTCAAGAACTGGGGGCGTGAGGCTGGTGCCTCTCTGAGCCACACGCACACTCAGCTGATAGCGCTTCCTCTTATCCCACCGCTTCTGATGCGCGAGATCTTCGCGATATCATCGATGCCTGCATGTCCATACTGCAATATCGCTGAGAGGGAGGCGAGCTCTGGGAGGGTGATATTCAGGGAGGGCGAGTGGATTTGCATAGCGCCGTTCTGCTCCCAGGCACCCTATGAGATGTGGATCCTTCCATTCAGGCACATCAGCAATCTTTTAGAGATTGAAGAATCGATGCGTTCAGACCTTGCCAGGGCTCTGAAGGAGGCGCTCCGCCGGCTTTCTGCGCTTCTGAATGACCCGCCGTACAACTACATGCTGTTTCAGATGAGCTCGAACTACCATCTGAACATCCGGATCCAGCCTGCCATAACCAGGATCGCAGGATTCGAGAAGAATACGGGGATTTACATAAACCCTGTTCCGCCTGAGCAGGCAGCCTCGGAGCTGAGATCTGTCTTGTGATAGGGGATGGCAGTGCGCAAACTTTCAGGAGAGGAAGTCACGGTCTCCGACCGCTTTGCATCCCGAGGAGATTCAGGCCTTGATGGTCATCTGAGTTCGAATGCGATGGAATTTCGTATCGGCGGATTGCAATCTTCTGCAGCGGTTCGGATTCTGTAAGGGTGAGCTGAGCGGTACAATCAGAACAGAATTTCGAGAGATGTGAAAGAGTTAAATCACATCAACCTATTAGGATGTATTGTTAAAGGTGAGCTGATGCGTATAGGTATGTTCTCCTGGGAGAGCCTTTACTCGGTGAAGGTCGGCGGCGTGGCCCCGCATGTCTCTGAGCTGTCTGAGGCTCTCGCCAGGATGGGCCACGAGGTGCACGTCTTCACAAGGCGTGGCGATTTCGATTACTATGATGAGATCAATGGGGTCCACTACCAGCGGGTGGATCACGACCCCACAGGGGATATAGTCCACCAGATGGACACGATGTGCGATGCGATGGTCGATCGGTTCGAGGCTGTCCAGAGGATCTTCGGAAGGTTCGATGTGATTCACGGCCACGACTGGCATCCTGTGAATGCGATCGTCCGAATAAAAAAGAGCCATTCCATTCCGCTGATATTCACCGTCCACAGCACCGAGTGGGGAAGAAACGGTAACAGTTATGCCCATAGTCCAGTATCAAGAGAGATATCCCATCGCGAATGGCTCGGAGGCTACGAGTCCGCGCGGGTGATAGTGACAACACAGCAGATGAAGAACGAGCTTATGATGCTCTACTCCATACCGGAGGAGAAGATCGAGATAATCCCAAATGGGATAGTGATCGGGAAGCTCAGAAGGTCTCTCGATGCCGGCAGGGTCAAGGAGAGGTACGGCATACATCCGCTTGCGCCTGTGATCCTCTTCTGCGGGAGGATGTGCTACCAGAAAGGCCCGGATCTTCTTGTCAGAGCGATACCCGAAGTGCTCAGGGAGAGATGGGACGCAAAGTTCGTCTTCATCGGCGAGGGTGATATGAAATGGGAGTGCGAGCGTCTGGCCAGAGAACTCGGCGTCGAGCATGCATGCAGGTTTCTGGGATACGTTCCGAGCTCAACCAAAGAGGATCTGATGAACGCATGCGACATCATATGCCTTCCTAGCAGGAACGAACCGTTCGGTGTTGTCGTGCTGGAGGCATGGGATGCCGGAAAGCCTGTGGTTGCCACAGAAGCGGTTACCATAATTAAAAACTTCGAGGACGGGCTGCTGGCATACATACAGCCGGAATCCCTGGCATGGTGCATCAAGCGTCTCCTCAGCAACCCTGCGGAGATGATGAAGCTATCTGCCATGGCTCGGGCGAGGCTCGAGCACGACTTCAGCTGGGATAAGATCGCAGAGACGACCGTGAGGGTCTATGAGGATGTGCTTAGACCGGGCTGAGATCCGTGACGCGAGATCTTCAGGCCGGTGCGTTTCGCATTCTGCACTTTACTGATATATCCATCAGAGATCGAGCTGGATCGTGCTGCCAAGGAGCACATCCTCTTCGTCTATGCTCAGCTCTTTTGCGATCTCCGGGCTCATGATGACATAATCTCCCTCGGCTCTTACGGCCCCGTTGTCTCCGGTCGAGTACGGCAGGCTTAGTGTGTAAACGTCATTCACCGGATCTGCCTCAATCGCATACGTGAACCTCCTGCCCTGGTTTGTTGTCAAATTGAGGATTGCAACGACAGGCCCGCTGCTCCTTCCAGTGACTACCGCTCCTGGGACGTGCTCGAAGATCTTCACGCTCGCGGTGCTCGGGTTATCTCCTCTGAATGTGGCTGATTCGTACACAAGCCTCAGATGGCTCATGTTCAGCCCATCATAGAGCTGCAGGCGGGCGAGCATGGTTTTTCTCAAACGGTCTGTGAGCTCTATGCTCAGATACTTCCCTGAGACTGTGTATCTGAGATAGCTCGAGGGGTCCTCGCCGATCCATCGCGCCGTCGATGGAAGGGTGAGATACAGCATCTCCCATGATGTTATGACATACCTTGCACCCCGTTTGTTCAGAATCCCCTCAGCATCGCTCTCGCTCTCAGACAAAAAGAACCTCGTGGAGTCAGCAACTCCCGCCTGGAAGTTGTTCGCGACCACCGGTCGCTCTCCTAGGTATATTATCCAGTTGCCATAGCTCCAGCTGCTCATTATGCCGTACTCCGGCCTTCTGGAAGGATCATCGAAGAAGCTTGTTGGTGGTGTCCCTTCCTTCAGCCACTTCAGCGCAGCCACCCAGTCGCCCTCTATATCAGGAGCATCATCCGAGATCCTGCTGAGCCTCCAAAGGGACGGTATGGACATCACAACAAGAATGATAAGCGTGAGTGCCATCATCTGCCTTCTCTCCTTCCTCTCCGCAAGCGTGCAGAGCTCCGAGAATAGGACAGCGAAGAGGATGGACATGTTCAGCGAGAGGATGTAGAGGAATCTCTTCTGCCCGAAGGTGAGAAGCAGGGCGATGAGGGTCCAGACGATCAGGAGAACCTTCTTCCGGTCGTAAATGTGACGTCTTGCAACCAGCGCCAGAACTGCCACTGTTATGATGATGTTGAGCCCCAGAACCGATTTGAGATCCATTGTCAGAAGCGGGCTGGCCTCCTCTATGAGCCCCGACATCTCGCCCCCCAGGACATAGGGAAGCCTGTTTACCAGGGTTGTGTAGAACACAGATGTGACGCCGCCTCTGAGGGCGTAGATGACCACCAGAACGATCAAACCGGAGGCTATCATTATGCCGGGAAGCGAGTACCATGGCAGCCGTTTCTGCACAATAATGTAAATCGCATATCCCAGAAGAGAGGATCCAAGAAGGGTGAATATCGCGATGGCCGATGGGATCATCCAGTGACTGCTCCAGAACGGTAGCACGAGAAGCAAGGCGATCGCGGGCGCCATCACGAGATCCTTCGGCGGCTCTCTGCCATCCCTTAGATCCAGGGACATCCTGGCGATGGTGTAGATCAGAACCATCAGTACATACGCGGCTGAGCCCATCCATGTGTAGGCGAGGAGTGCGATGGAGATCCCGGCGGCTGCAGACCATCTGATGTCGCTGGCCGATCGCAGAAGCGATAGCACGATCAGCGCTAGCAGCAGCATCTCGAGGGCATGGTGATCAACATATCCGAACGAGTTCACTGCCACCGCATACGAGGATATCGTGAGAAAGAACGCAGATGCCAGCCCGATCCGCTTATCGAACATCTCCCTCGCGACGAGGTATATAACGCCAACGGCGAGTGCGCCGATAACAGGAGGAAGCAGCGATGCCATCATCTCTGCGCCGTATGTGCTCCCGCCGGCCGATGCCACAGCAGCCCCCACGATGTCGAAGAGCGGTGGCCAGGTTATCTCCAGCCCGTTCGGGTAATCCACATACGAATCGAACCAGAGCGTTGCAGGGAAGTGATTTACTGTGTAAAGAATCCTGCGCATGTGGTAGTAGGAGTCTGGGCCGTAGAAGAGCACAGATCCATCTGATAGAGCGAACCTTCCAGCATAGAGCCTCAACAGAAATGCTGAGATGATCAGAATCATCACAGCCCGGAGAGAGCGCTGAGATCTCATGGCAGACCCGCCTGTTGCCGAAACAGCTCTATTCTGTGAAGCTGGTCACAGTATATCCAGCAGCCTGATCTCGTATATCAGATCGACGCCTGCGAGCGGGTGGTTTGCGTTCAGCACCACCCTGTCTCCGATGATGTCCATGACCTCCACCTTGATCACCCTTCCATCCTCCTCCACAATCTCCAGGGTGTCCCCGATATTCAAATCCGCTGGCAGCCTCGACCTCTCGACCTCGACCTCGAGATCCTGCCTGTAAGGGCCGTACCCCTTCTCAGGGGGTATCCTCACGGTCCTCACATCCCCAGGGCTCATACCAATGACCGCCTCCTCGAAGCCGGGAAGCACCCTTCCATCGCCCAGAACAAACTCGAAGGGCTCCCCGCCCTCGGAGGTATCCACAATCACTCCTCTCTCGAGCCGGGCAGTGTAATGCACACGGACCCTGTCCCCCAGCTTAGCTCTGACCATAAACACATCTCCAGGTATCAGGGTCATCTTGGGAGAGCATGTATAATATCTTGCTGCTGCATCCCTGATCGAAACATAATTAACCGTAAAATACTTATTCAGTTATAAACAACTCCATGATGGAGGTCTGGGATGGATCAGCTGGTGGCAACAGTTGTGCCGATATTTGCGGCCGGTTTCGCGATACAGCAGTTTCTTGAGATACTTGATCCGATAGTCGTGAGGCTGATAGGGGAGCGGGACAAGAAGCTGATCCTGGGGATAATATCGCTGATCGCGGGTCTTCTGATAGCCTTTGGCACAGGCCTGCGTGTCCTGGCACCGCTCTGCATCTACAGCGATATTCAGGAGGGATATTACTTCGACCTGCTCGACGCGCTGATCACAGCATTCATAATAAGCGCCGGCACAGAGGGCATCAACTCTGTGATGAAGTTCCTTGGCTACGCGAAGGAGAGCAAGAAGGGAGATGCTGCAGCCCTTAAGGCGTGGGTGAGCAGGGATGAGGACGCCAGAGACATCATGTACAGAATGGACAGAAAAAGAGAGAGATGAAGGATCAGCTCAGGGTCACACCAGCAGGGATCGCGTCTATGACGACAGTCTCGCTGGGTATGCTGTCCTTCACAAAGCTGACCAGGTACCTTCCTGGATCTGTTATGTTCAGTGACATGTGGCTGTGTCCGGCCGGCATGACCACACGATTCACAGAGACCTTCAAATCAGGGGATACTTTATACACATCGGCCATGCCTGCTGTCTTTGTATAGGCGAGAAGCCACACGCTCGAGCCGGCAGGAGCCTTCACGTATCTTGTCAGGCTATCAGCGCCGTGAATGTAGAGATGGTTGCTCTCCGTGTAGAGAGGCGCTGATACATATGTCGTATAGGGCACAGGAGTGCCACCGATGTAGACGTAGGAGGGTGGCGATACCATCTCGAACCTTATAAACGTCCCCTCAGGAGTGTACGCCCATCCACCGACATTTCCCGAGCCCCATGCCCAGCTCCTGTCAGGTGGCAGGTTCGGTGGGGTCTTCCACTTCGATCTGAAGTATGTGGAGCCCTTGACGTAGAAGACATAGTTATCGTAGACTGAGAGGCCTGCGCCAGTTGGGTCCTCGAGGAAGTTCAGCGTACCCTCATGGTACGTCTCGAGCATATCATCCGCGAGCCACGACCTGTTCTCATCCGCAGCGCTGGCTGCAGCCATGACCGCCAGCACTGCGATCGCAAAACCAAAACCAATTTTCATTCAGGATTCACCCCATGTTTCCCCCAGATCGAATGAGAATGGCGGGAGGATTTAAAAGCATTTCTGGATATGCTCATAATTTGCCGGATGTGCGCAAGAATCAGCACCGCACTTCAGATGTTCTCAGGCGGGCGCCATTTTCAGGTCGCGCAATCGTATCGCTTAGCGCCACGCTCAGTCTGTATTCAGTTCGCAAGTGAACGCTCTCGAGAACCCGACGCGCGATCGTATCGCTGAACGCCGCGATCAGTCTGTCCAGACTTCTCCAGCATCCTGTTCGTGGCGGTCGCAGCAGAGCCATTGAGCTGTTCGAGACAGGCTGTGTCACCTGTATCTGCTGACTATCGATTTATCAATCCATATCTTCACGGCTCTCAGAAGCCTTGCGGGAATTGTTATGCAGGTTCTCCCGTATACTCCCACGGCCCTGCCGCAGCCTGTTGAGATGAGTGCAACAGGGTTCTCGGTGCATGCGAGTATCGAGTACTGTGTCAGCGGCCTCCTCCGGATCATCCTTTTCAGGTTCTCTGCCATGTGCTTCGCCTGCCTCTCAGCCTCGATGCCTGTCTTGGTCGCGAGCTTCTGGTCGATCTCGACCCAGGCGCAGTCCCCTATCGCGAAGACATCGTCCTGGGCGCGCAGATACGGGTCTGTCAGAAGCCAGCCACGCTTCTTAGGGAGCCTGAGATTCTCCGCGAACTGCGTCGGCTTTATGCCCGTCGTCCATATGGTCATGTCGCAGTCCAGTGTTGTGCCATCCGCGAATGTTATGCTGTCCCTCTGTATCTCAGAGACCTGAGTGGATGTGAGCATGCTCACACCCCTCTCAAAGAGCATCCTCTCCACCAGTCTGGAGATCCTCTCAGGGAACTGTGGGAGTATCCGGTCCTGCATCTCCACTATGTATATGCTGGACTCCAGGGAATCGGCGAGGACTGATGCGACCTCCACGCCGGTGAGGCCGGAGCCGACGACCATTATCCTGTCCGGGCTCTCGCGCTCTATGAACTCTCTGGCATGCAGCGTTCCCTCAAATGTGTTCACAGAAAACGCATTCTCCGAGCCCTTCACGCCGTAAAAGTTCTGCTCAGCCCCCACTGCGATAACCAGAATATCATATTCAACTCGCGATCTCTGGCAGACAACAGCCCCATCGTCGAGATCAAGCGCGCGCTCGCTGATGTGAATGGCGCCGGAGCGCTCGCAGAAATCGTCCAGCGGGGCGATCATATCGTCGATGCCGACCAGACCCGCGAGATAGTCGGGGTAGAGAGCCTGGCACTCGATCTGGTGCTTCGGCTCTATGAGCGATATCTCAAAGCCTGTATTGGCCAGCAGCCTGATGAGCTCCGCTCCAGCTATTCCGCCTCCAACGATCACAAGTCTGGGCGAGCTTCGCATGGCCTCTCACTACGCACCAGCTGCGTTTAAAAATCCTTTGGCCATGCCCTCCCTGGAACGCTCAGCCGTCACAAAGGCATTTCGCATCAGCAGATTGTACATGAGATCTGGTTGCCGGTCGCAACTCATCCGCAGGGCGCGCATAGCAGTACCGGCGCCTCTACGGGCAGGTCATCATGGATAAGAGCGAACATCAGATTGCCTGTCCGCCCTTGATATCGATTCCAGTTATCTCCCCAAGCAGAGCGGGGTTTTTCATTATCGAGGTCCCGATGAGCAGAGCATCAGCACCTGCGCTCATCATTCTCATCGCATCATCTCTCGATCTCACCCCGCTCTCGGCGACCGTGAAGAGGCCGAGATCCCTCGCAAGAGGACCGAGGGACTCGAACCTTCTCAGATCAACCTCGAGAGTTCTGAGATCCCTGTTGTTTATTCCAACCACCAGGGCGCCGGCATCCGCGGCTCTATCAAGCTCCTCCTCATCATGAACCTCCACCAGAGGCTCCATTCCGGCTGCCCTGACATCCTCTATGAGCTCCTCGATATCTGCTATGGACGCGATCAGCAGCACCAGATCCGCCTCAGCCTCGCGGATCTGTTTTCTGTCTATGATGAAATCCTTCCTGAGAACCGGAATGGATGTGGAGGTTCTGGCCTCCTCCAGGGATGATATCGAGCCGAGGAAGTAAGTGGGCTCTGTGAGAACTGAGATGCCGCATGCGCCCATGCTCTCGTAGAGCCTCGCAATCTCACCTGCCTCGCCAGCTCTGAGGGGCCTGGATATCGCCCGCGGCTTTATCTCTGCTATCACAGGTATCAGGCCTTTCCGTCTCGCAGACATGGCGGAGCCTATGAGATCCCTGGATTCCAGGCTATCAAACGACTGTTTCACTCCAGCCATTCGGAGCTCTGTCGCGCTCAGTATTCCCTCTATTAGCGGATGCATCCTCCACCACCTCCACCCAGTTCGATATGATCTTCATTCCGCATGGTGTGAGAACAGACTCCGGATGGAACTGGAGCCCCTCTATCCTGAGGTTCCGGTGCCTTATCGCCATCACCACCCCATCATCGCTCACCGCAGATATCACAAGATCAGGCGCCAGAGTCTTCACCGCCAGGGAGTGGTATCTCCCTCCGATTATGGGAGACTCGATGCCTCTGAACACACCCTGACCATCGTGGATTATCCTGGAGACCTTCCCATGTAAAGGCCTTGTGTGGGATATGCTTCCTCCAAATGCGATGTTGATCGCCTGATGGCCTAGACAGACGCCGAGTACTGGCACGCCTGATGATCCGAACGATCTTATTATCTCGATGCAGTTCCCTGTATCCCTCGGGTTCGCCGGATGCCCTGGGCCCGGGGATATCACGATGCCCGCCGGGTCTATATCCCTCACATCCCTCAGAGATATCCGGTTCGGTACGACCAGCGTATCAGGGTAGAGCTGCGATACGTAGTCCACCAGGTTCCATACGAACGAGTCCTGGTTGTCCACGAAGAGGATCGTCCGGCTCAATCGATCACCCCCAGCGCCCGCTTCATCGCGCCCATCTTTCTCTCCGTCTCCGCCAGCTCCCTCTCCGGCTCTGAGTCTGCGACTATTCCAGCGCCAGCCTGTATCCTCGCGATGCCATCCTTCAGGATGATGCTCCTTATGGCTATCGCGAAGTCTGCGCTGCCGTCAGCCGAGAAGTATCCTATACCTCCGC
The DNA here is from genome assembly GCA_029907715.1 of Methanothrix sp. Classification (NCBI taxonomy): domain Archaea; kingdom Methanobacteriati; phylum Methanobacteriota; class Methanomicrobia; order Methanotrichales; family Methanotrichaceae; genus Methanothrix; species Methanothrix sp. The sequence goes on along the minus strand of JARYLI010000003.1, from coordinate 41,433 downwards.
CGTAGATGCCACGCGGCTCTTTCTCCAGATCATCGATGATCTCCATGGCTCTCATCTTCGGCGCACCTGAGAGAGTTCCTGCTGGAAATACTGCACGTGCAGCATCGAACTGGTCGCACTCATCTCTCAGCAATCCCGAGACCGTGGTCTCTATGTGCTGGACATGGGAGTATCTCAAAACAGACATGAAGTCCTCGACCCTCACACTTCCAGCCCTGCACACACTCCTGACGTCATTCCTTCCTAGATCCACGAGCATCACATGCTCGGCCCTCTCCTTCTCGTCGTTCAGCATCGCCCTCGCCAGGGCCTCATCCTCCTCGGGGGTTCTCCCCCTGGGACACGTTCCCGCGATCGGGTTGACCCTGAGGGTTCCAGCGTATGTGTTAAATAGAGTCTCAGGAGATGCGCCCACGATTCCGAGATCCCCGAACTCGAAGAGGTACGTGTACGGGCTGGGATTTATCCTCCTGAGGTTTCTGTAGAGCGCTATGGTATCCCTGCATTCGACTTCTGTCGACCGGGCTAGCACCACCTGGAATATGTCGCCATCGATTATGTGCTTCTTTGCGGCCACAACAGCCTCGATGTACTCCGCGGGATCACCGGAGCGTATAACCCTCCCGCGGAGCTCAGAATTCTCCGGATACTCGTCAACGCCCTCGATCCTTTCGATCAGATCCGTCTTCGCGCCGGGGAGCATTGGAACTACCGCGAAGTATACCCTCCTCATGAGATGATCGAAGATAAAGGTGCTCTCTACTATTGCGAACTGCGCATCAGGAGTTTCTGATGTCGAGACCTTCCCGAGACGTTCTTTGATCATATCATATGCGATGTATCCGATGCCGCCGCCGAGGAACACCTGCCTGCCGAAGAAGTTCCTCTCATCAGATCTCGGGCACGGTACTGCAGCTCTGAGAGCGTCGAACATATCGAACTCTGGAAGCACCCATCCTCTTATCCTGTGGTTGGACTCCTCGATCTCCGCACATCGTGATAGCCTCCGGCTCAGGAACTCTTCCCCGCCGTTGAAGACCTCGACCTCTATCTCCCTGTTCTTCAATCTCACAACCGCGGATGGATCTGCGCCGACGAACGAGAACCTGGCCCTCTGGCCCGATTTCTCAACAGATTCCAGGAGGTATGGATACCGTCGATCTCTCAGGGATAGGTAGAGCGAGAGCGGCGCATCCACGCTTATCTTGTCTGTTACGTCGATGAGAACAGGATATGTCACTGGCAGGATCTCACCCTCCTCACGAACTCCTCGATCTTCGCCGGGTCCTTTCTTCCATTCGTCTCGACGCCGCTGGAGACATCAACAGCATACGGTTTCACCGCATCGATCGCGTCAACGATGTTTTCCGGCCTCAGACCGCCTGCCAGTATCAGAGGAGTGCGAAGCATCGATCTCATTCTCGCTGTCACAGACCAGTCGTGCGTCCTGCCGGACCCTCCCAGACCGCCGGAGACTGGCGTGTCGACGAGAACAGCATCAGCAACCCTGCTCATCTCCAACGCTCTTTCGGATCCGGGAGGCACTGCGACGATTATCCTCTGAGGAACACGTCTTCTGATCTCCCCGATCTCCTCCAGAGAGATGCCACCATGGATCTGAAGCGCGTCGCTCTCAAGACATCCGGCGAGCCGGAGAGCATCCTCCACGCAATCCGGCTCGATCACAGCGACACTTGCTGTGAACGGCGGAACCATCTCTATCAGATCCCTGGCCTCATCCACAGAGAGGCGATGCCTCGACCGCTCTATCTCCACTATGAATCCGACAGCATCTGCGCCTGCTTTCAGCGCGCATCTCAGCTCATCCTCATCCGTGAGCCCGCAGATCTTGACCCTGGTCATTGAAGATCACCGAGGAATTCCGGACGGCTCACAGGAATCTCCTGAGCCTTGCAGGATCCCCATTCTCCTCGACCAGGGTCTTCAGGGCCTCCAGCGCGCTCCCGGAGCTTATGGCGCACTCTGCAATCGCACACCCCTCTCTGAGGGTGGATGCCATTCCTGAGATGTACACAGCTGCGCCTGCATTCATCGCCACCAGATCCCTCGCTCTGCTCTTCTCGCCCTTGAGCACCCTCACAAGACGCTCTGCATTCTCCTCAGGAGTCCCTCCGGCGATATCCTTCAGGTCTGCAAGCGGGTATCCGAGATCCCTGGGATCTATAACATAGTTTCTCACAGCCCCCTCGCAGAGCTCTGAGACGAAGGTGGTGCCAGTGTTGGATATCTCATCGAGACCGCTGCCGTGCACAACCATTGCCCGTCTCGTTCCGAGGAGTTTCAGGACGTTTGCGATCTTCTCGCAGAGCGCTGGAGAGTAGACTCCCACGACCTGAGCCTCTGCTCCAGCCGGGTTTGTGAGGGGCCCCAGAATGTTGAAAACAGTCCTGATCCCCATCTCCCTTCTGATGTGCGCGACACGCTTCATCGCTGGATGGAAGAGCGGGGCGAGCATGAATCCCATCCCGACAGACTCTATGATGCTCTCCACCACCTCCGGAGGGGAGGAGATGTTGACACCCAGAGCCTCGAGGACGTTGGCGCTTCCACATCGCGAGCTCACAGCGTAGTTGCCGTGCTTCGCGATCGGCACGCCGCATGCGGCTGCAACTATCGCGGCCGCTGTGCTCACATTTATCGTGTTCATGCTGTCCCCGCCTGTCCCGCATGTATCAACCAGCGTCCCAGAGACTTTGGGTTGTATTCGAATCGCGGACTCGCGCATCCTCTTCGCCATGCCAGCGAGCTCCTCGGCGGTCTCGCCCTTCATCCTGAGAGCCGTGAGAGCCGAGGCGATCTGTGCGTCCGTGGCGCCATCGAAAAACGCGCTCAGGAGAGACCCAGACTCCTCCATGGTGAGATTCTGCCCCTCAATCAGCCTCGTCAGATAGTTCAACAGGATCACCTTTGTAGATTAATGTACTTTGATGACTAAATTAGTACATCATATATAAGATTTGTGTAGGAATGACCAAAATATAACGGGAGCATTTTCAAATCAGGAGACAGTGTGATTCATGGGGCTCTGTAGGATCATGAAAGAAACTGTGGTCGTGGACTCGAACCACTGAACAGCATGTTAGGTATCGACATTGAGTGGCATAACAGATCATGAAAATCAGGGTCAAATGCTGTCGATCTCAATGACGCGAGCGCGGTTATGGTGCTGTGTTGAATAATGTTTGAGGATCCGATAGCAAAGAACTAAATCATACAAATTACAATTATAGTAAAAATATATAGCTATCGACCCTTCAGGTCTCAATTATTCAACACAGCAGGTTATGGCCCACCTTTTTAAGCCCGGCTGACGCTCTGGTATGTGATGCCGGAGCAGCCAGTTTACCTGCCGATCTCCAGGAAGGAGATGAAGGAGCTTGGTGAAGATCAGCTCGATGTGATTGTTGTCACGGGCGATGCATATGTGGATCATCCATCCTTCGGAGCAGCTCTCATCGGCAGGGTTCTGTGGGATCACGGTTTCACGGTGGGCATCATCCCGCAGCCCGACTGGAGGAGGGCAGATGATTTCAAGCGCCTCGGAGAGCCGAGGCTCTTCTTCGGAGTGACCGCTGGAAACGTTGACTCGATGGTCAATGCCTTCACTCCAAATCTGAAGAGGAGAAGCAGCGACGTGTACTCTCCGGGGGGAGAGATCAGGAGGCCGGATCGAGCGACTCTGGTTTACGCTGACAGGCTTCACTCGATATTCCCTCGGAAACCGATAGTGCTCGGCGGCATCGAGGCCAGCCTCCGGAGGTTTGCGCATTACGACTACTGGTCGGACTCTGTGAGGAGATCTATCCTCGCAGACGCGCCCGCAGATCTCCTCATCTTCGGTATGGGAGAGCTGGCCGTGGTGGAGGTGGCATCTAGGCTGAATAATGGGGAGAAGATCGACGAGATCAGAGATGTTAAGGGCACGGTCTTCAGGATTAGCGTTAAGGAGTGGAAGAGCTCCAGGCATGAGGAGTACACGGTTATACCGTCTTTTGATGAGGTCTCCTCTGACAAGAGAAAGTACGCAGAGGCGTTCAGGCTCCACTACATGGAGCAGGATCCGTTCAGGGGCAGAGCCGTTGTGCAGCCCCACCCAAAGACGGTCATAGTCCAGAACCCGCCCGCGAGGCCGTTAAAAACAGAGGAGCTCGACAGGATATACGAGCTGCCATACAGCAGAAGGGAGCATCCTTTATACAGAAAACCCGTGCCGGCGCTGGAGAGCGTCAGGTTCTCCATAACAAGCCACAGAGGGTGCTTTGGCTCCTGCAGCTTCTGCGCGCTGACACACCATCAGGGGCGCATTGTGCAGTCCAGGAGCATAGAATCGATCCTCAAGGAGGCGCGGCGGCTGGTTGAGATGCCCGGATTCAGGGGGGTGATACAGGATGTGGGGGGACCGACAGCCGACATGTACGGCATGGTTTGTGCCCTGTGGGAGCGGGGAGGGTGCGGAAGAATATGCACGCCAGAGTGCGATAATATCGAGATATCCCACAGAAGATACCTTGAACTGCTGCGAAGGCTAAAGGAGATACCTGGCGTCAGGCATGTCTTCGTCAGCTCTGGAATACGCCACGATCTTGTTGTGAGAGATGAGAAGTATGGAGATCTATTTCTGGAGGAGCTCTGCCGCGAGCACATATCAGGCCACCTGAAGATCGCGCCTGAGCACGTATCGAAGAGCGTGACGAGATGCATGCGCAAGCCTCCTGTCGAGGTCCTGGATGCATTCATGAAGCGATTCCAGCATTCGGTGAGCAGATCCGGAATGGAGGAGTACGTGGTGCCGTACCTTATGTCAGGCCATCCCGGATGCACTGTGAGGGACATGATCGAGCTGGCGGAGTACCTGCGCGACCATCACATGAGGGTTGAGCAGGTCCAGGACTTCACGCCCACGCCGATGACTGTCTCCACAGCGATGTATCACACAGGGCTCGATCCCTTCACAATGGAGCCTGTCCACATCCCCAGAGGCAGAGAGAAGAGGATCCAGAGGGCCCTGCTCCAGTACTGGCTTCCAGAGAACCGCAAGCTCGTAAGGGAGGGGTTGATCTCTGCGGGCAGAGCCGATCTGATCGGTGATGGGCCGAGATGCCTGATACCTTCTAACCCTTAGACATCGGCACGTACTCTACCCCGGGACGTCTCCTGCTTATGTCCATCCTGTAGAGTGCCATGAGATCATAGACCTCCTGTGGAACATCGGTCCTGACGCGATCCCCCAGGAGGGCCTTCACGTCCTCTGCAAGGAAGGGGTGGTCGTGGGTGTACTTTCCGGAGACCATCTCCTCGATGATTCTGTTGACCGTCTCCTCATCACATCCGGAGCACACTATCCTGCGGAGCAGCGCCTTCATCTGCTCCACCGCCTTTCTTGCCTCCTCAGCCAGTATCAGCGTCCTGTCATCGATCTCGTCGATCTTCTTCCTCTCAACGACCTTCAGTATCGATGTCGCCGGATACGCCCCGGTCTGGTCGCCAAGCTGCGGGTCCACGGGGCCGAGAGCAGCGTTCGGGTCCATGATTATCTCATCCACCGCCAGGGCGATCAGGGTTCCGCCGGACATCGCATAGTGTGGTATTATCACGCTCGTCCTTGCAGGGTGGTTCTTCAGCGCCAGGGCGATCTGCGTTGCAGCAAGCGCGAGCCCTCCGGGAGTGTGGAGTATGATGTCTATGGGCACGTCCTTCGGCGCGCTGCGTATCGCCCTGAGGACCTCCTCGCTGTCATCGATGTCTATGTACCTTGCGAGAGGCAGCCCGAGAAAGCTTATGACCTCCTGTCTGTGTATAAGAGTGATCACAAGCGAGCCTCTCTTCTTTCCGAGCTTCACGAGGAGCCGCTTCCTGGCGATCTGAAGGGCGTTCCTCTGAACCATCGGCACGAGAAAGAGAAGCAGAAAGAGTATTACCCAAAGGTTGCTGAGTATCTGATCCACAGGTATCTGACTGTACACTTGACCCACGTGGTGATATGGGTGCTCCCGATATTTATTTCTTTGGAGGTCGCATTGCATCACCGACTACTGACGAAAACCTGCACTCCGTAGATACCATGATCAGATCGTGGGCTCGCATCACCAAACAATCTGCCACTAAATCGATGTCCATCGACACAATGCCTCACAACTACTGCGATGCCGCATGCTGCAGATCTCAATGATGCGAGCACCCAGCCCACAACCTTAAGATTTGTGATTACAGTGAGGACTCCCACAATCCAGCTTTTTGGTATAAAGCTTCTTTTGATAGAAGCATGCAACGTCATTCGCAGATCGTTGAGCAGGAGGTTAATGGGAATCCCTAGTACATAACTTGAAACACATTTAGACAGTTCTGACTGCAGCCAGAATGCAACACTACCAGAAGCATGCAGCTCCTCCCCATTTCGAGGTCACATCTTTATATATCAGAACACCCTCAACATCGACGCTCAAATGAACATTCACATTTCCGTGTATCGGTTGTGGAGTGATCTGAGATGATTACCAATATCAGTCGGGGCAGTCCACCTGAGGGCTGGCTGAGGGGAAGGTGCAGAACAGGCAGCTGGTTCAAGAGGTTCAGATGCGATGGGGGCTCCGCGGATGTGGAAGGTTGACGACTCCATCGCCCTCTATGGGATTCACGGCTGGGGCGATGGCTACTTCTCGGTCAATGAGAAGGGCAACGTCGTCGTGATGCCGAACAAGAGCAGCGAATGCTGTGTCGATGTGATGGACATTATCAGGAGCCTGGAGGCGTCCGGAGAGAACCTGCCGGTGCTTCTCAGATTTCCCCAGATAATCGAGTACAGGATCTGGGAGATATACAGAGCATTTGCCGGATCCATATCAGAGTTCGGCTACCAGGGAAGGTATCAGCCGGTATTCCCCATGAAGGTGAACCAGAGGAAGGAGGTCATAGAGTACATCCTGAATTACGGCAGGGAGATCAACATCGGACTGGAGATAGGCACAAAGGCGGAGCTGCTCGCCGCGCTGACGCTCGATCTTCCTGAGGACTCACTGCTCATCTGCAATGGATACAAGGATGATGATTTCCTCCGCCTTGCCCTGATGTTATCGGACAGGCACAGGATAATAATAGTCGTGGACCTCTTCGAGGAGATCTTCAACATACTGAGACTGGCCAGGAGCATGGGGGTGAGGCCTCTCCTCGGCATGAGGGTCAAGCTCTTCTCGAAGGGGAGCGGCAGATGGGCCGAGTCCGGCGGTGAGTCGGCCAAGTTCGGACTCTCGACCATCGAGTGCCTGGAGCTGCTGAAGATCCTGGAGGAGAACGGACTGCTCGATCGCCTCAGGATGATACACTTCCACATCGGATCTCAGATCACCGATATACACAGAATAAAGCACGCGATGAACGAGGCCGCCAGGATCTACGCGAAGGTGAGAAAGGTCGCGGAGATAGAGTACTTCAACGTGGGAGGCGGCCTGAGTGTAGACTACGATGGCTCGAAGAGCTCCGGGCCCTCGAGCGCGAACTACACTCTCCGGGAGTACAGCAACGACATTGTTTACACGCTCCAGAAGATATGCGAGGAGGAGGGCGTGCCGTCACCCACAATAGTCTCGGAGAGCGGCAGGGCGATAGCTGCATACCACTCATTCCTGGTCTTCAAGATAATCGGCAAGAAGAACTCCAAGGATGGGTTCGTGGCGTTCCCGCTTGAGGGGGATCCCATACAGATAGAGGATCTCTACTTTGCCTTCAAGAACATCAACCTCAAGAACTACAAGGAGTACTACCACGATGCACTCCATTACAGAGATGAGCTTCTCGACTCGTTCAACCTGGGCAATATCGGGCTTGAGGAACGCGCGAAGGGGGAGATGCTCTTCTGGATGGTCTGCCAGAAGGCCGTGAGCCTGGCAAGACAGGCTGGCGACAACTCCGAGGAGTTCAGGGAGCTGAAGAAGCTGGTTGGGCAGAAGTACATAGGGAACTTCTCGCTCTTCCAGTCGGTGCCGGACATGTGGGGTGTGGGCCAGATCTTCCCGATCATGCCCCTCCACAGGCTCAGGGAGGTGCCATCAGAATCCGGGACCATAGCGGACATAACATGTGATTCGGATGGCGAGATAAAGAGCTTCGCGGGTGGGAAGGAGGCCATAGAGCTACACAAGCTCAGCAGGGGCGAGGACTACTACATGGGCATATTCCTTCTGGGAGCCTACCAGGACACGCTCGGGGACTTCCACAACCTCCTCGGCTGCGTTACAGAGATCCATGTGCTTGTTGATGGGAGCAGCTGGAAGATATGCAGACGCATACCTGGAGATACATGCGAGAAGCTACTTAGGTTCTTCAACTACGACACAGATGCATACATCAAGCGGCTCAGCGAGAGATGTGCGGCGGACCCGCGGCTGGAGGCGGTGCTTGAGGAGATCAGGAGTGCGCTCAGGACGACCACATACTTCAACTCCCCATGCCTGGCCTCCGAGGCAAAGGGGGATGACAAGCATGGGTCAGAGGGCAGGGCAGCTCTCAGGGTTATTGAGACCGGTCGCATCTGAGGATCGGTGGTCTGCCACCTCTGGCAGCCATCCATCCTCCTGTGATCCACGAATAATTTAATGCTCTTATCCATCTGATAACTTGCCCGAAGAGGCATCAGTCATGCTATTCGCCCGTTTCGACTTATCTCCGACTGCGTCGAAGAGTTTCGACGAAGTCGAAGGCCTGGCGAGCGAATGAGTGCACTCAGCAACCGGCCTGCATGACCTCCAAGTTGCTGAATACATAAGAGCGTAATTTAAAATCAGCATCTTTAGCACGCGATCGCTGCTGGCAGCCATTTATCTTCGTCCTGTGGATCCACGAATGACAGGAGCGCGGTTTTGCATTCGGATCTATGTGGGTGGCTGAACCTGGTCTCTCTCGGATCCACCGGCATCATGTGCGCCAAGAGCGGCGCATGCAGAGGTGCCTGGAAGTCAGAAACCGCCTCTTATGCGATGCCGGCTCCTTCGGCGCCCTCCTGGTACACCACACCAGGCCACGATGATGCATCAGCTCTGTATGCTGTGAAGGTGCCTGTCATGGGGCTTTTGCTCGAATCGATCTTGAGCCTGTAGATGGTGTATTCGGAGATGAGATCCAGCTCGAGCGCGTTACCCCTGATGTCTCCTACTGCGGATACCCGCTGGGTCGAGCTGTTCTCGGATATGGTGCCATGGCCGAAGAGAGTATCATCAAGCCGGTAGAGCTGCAGCTCCACTCTCTTCGATGTCAGGTCCTTCAGCACGAAGCTCAGCCTGCCGGAGATATCCGGCGCCTTTTCCTCAACGACAGGCGCAGCGGATGCTTCTGATATGTTCTCAGGGGGCGCTTCCATTTCAGAATCTGCGCTTGCAGAATCTGCGCTTGAATCCTTCCTCGCCTCCCAGAGCTTTCTGGAACTTCTGGGGTCAGCTGGGAACCTCGGGTCGAAGACAGGCTTGACTTCACCCCGTGAGGCGCTTATGTACTCATCTACTGATGTCGATTCTGCCCTGTCGCCAAGAACAATCACGCATGCAAACGCTGCGAGGATCGCAGCCGCGAGCACCAAAGACGTCAGCTCTCTCATCCAGAGGAAGATTGACGGATCTGGTATTTTAAGCTGTATGGAGAAGGATACGGAAGAGAGGGATTGATGCGACCTGTTGATGCATTACGACAGATCTGGCCTACCCCGCTCAGCAGTACGGGAGAGATATCGACACACCCAATCACATCTCCGCTGATCTGACATCGCATCTGGAATCACGCGCCTTCGAAGCTTGTGAGAAAGAAGAGAAGTGCGAGCAAAAGCCGTTGTGGGATGTAGGAGGGAGGAAAAACAATCTCCGACTTTTGCCCAATCATCCTTACGGCTTTCGTCGAATATAAGTTTTTCGGTTAAGGCGATTGACGAGATACACGCTCCCTAAACGCCGAGCTCCTTCACATCGAACCGCCTGATCCTGGATCCCCCGGGAGGCAGGAATGCCACTATCTTATCAGGGGACGCGATCGCCTTCAGGTACCTCCTGTCCTCGCAGATCTCGAGGAGATGCCTGTAGATCATCTTCGCGAGATCATCAGGCATGTACTCGCCTGGCTCCAGCTCGATCGCCCCCGAACTTTTGGATCTCACAGCAGAGACCGGCCCGCCTATCAGGGATCCATCGGCGATCGCCAGGGCAACCCCCAGAGGGACATCTCTCAGATACCTGCGCTCCCCGCGGACTACAAACGCACCCTTCCGGAGGAACTCACCGTGCTCGGGCGTCTTTGTGACCTGCTCACCTCTGACCAAGTAACAGTCGCCCGATGCCACGCCCTCCCTCCAGAGGTTGCTGTAGCTCACAGCGAACTCTGCTGCCTCCTGCACGGTGCGCTCCGGCACCTCCCGCCCCTCTGTCTTTATCACCGTCAGCGGCGCTCCAGGGTAGTCTGTGTGAAGCGCAAGATCCCTCTTCTCCAGGTACTTGAGGTATATCTCCTCGTTGCCATCCGCATCCCTGCCGCCTATGACCAGGAATCCGTCTGATGAGAAGAACCACCTGAACCTCTCGAACCATCTCGGTTTCTGCCTTCGCTTCAAAACTGGGGACCTTCTGCGCTCCTCTCCACGCTGGAGGAGCTCTTCCGTCTTTCGGAGAGCCTCCTCTGCTCCTGCGGCCTTCTTCGCCAGCTCCTTCGCACGCTCGTAGTACCTTCCCGCGTTCTGGGGCACTGTGAGACCCGCGTTCAGCTCCAGAGCGACCCCATCAAGCTCGACGACCATCTCGCCGCTGTAATCCAGAGATTTTATGGCAGACTGCCCAGAGCTCCGTATCCTCTCCCAGATCTCACTGTATGAGAGCCCCTTCTCCCTTGCGCCTGCTATCGCCTTCAGAATCGAGTCGATCTCAGAATACCGCTGGTATATGAGATCTCCCATCGAGGCCATCTGGGTCTCCCTCGCTCTGAGCTCATCGACAGCAGCCCTCTGAAGCTCAAGCCTCCTCTCAAGAGCGCTGGGTTTTGGCATCTCCGGCTCTGCCACGAAGAACTCATCGAGCGCATCGCTGAACCTCTCGAAGGATCTCGACTCGAGTCCCCTGTAAACCTCAAGAGGGAAGGGGATCACATCAAACGGCGCCCCATCCATGTAAACTATCTGAGGCCTGATCTCCCTGAGATCGAACACATCTCTCAGAGCCGAATGCACCCTTGAGATCTCCTCCTCAGATAGATCTGCTGCAGGGATATTCTTCTCCACCCCTGCCCTGAGGCAGACCTCCTCTCCGTATGTCCCGCCCATGTTCAGGTTGCGAACAAGAGCTCTCACGAGATCTGTGTCTGAGCCGCGCAGGATCTCCCTGAGCCTCTCGATCGACACCCTTCTCGGATCCTCTGCCCCGGCATGATAGGCATACTTCTCGCCAGCGATCAGCTTCCTGTCCCTGAAGCTCATCGGCCTGAGCGGGAGTATGATCCTCATATCCTCATCGAGAAGCAGTATGTTACCCTTCGGGAAGAGTTCTACAACAATGCGATATCTTCCTTCTGCTCTTTCAACACATATCTCCAGCACCCTATCGAAGTCGTGCTGCTCAACGCTCACGATTCTCCCGCCGGAGAGACGTGAGCGGAGCATCGCAGGGAACTGCGGGGGCGTTCTGCCCACCACCCTTTCTCTCCTGGTGACATGCGCCCTTCTTCCCGCCTCCAGAATTATATCGAGCCTGCCCTCGCGCGCCTGGACCGTGAGCCAGATTGCATCTCCAGAACTCTGGTAGGCCTTGCCAAAGAATCCACCGACAATACGGGACTGGAGCTCAGCCGCGATAGCAGCCACGTCAACGTTGCTCATCGCTTTCTTCATGTATTTCTCCGCTGATGGAAAACCAGGATTTCAGAGAGGTGCCACAGAAGATCGTGATTATTGTCTCCCATTACGGACCGTTGTACACAAACTCTATGTTGAGATCGAGGATCAGCCTTCTCAGCTCATCGCATGTTATCGGTCTCTTGAACTCGCTCGCGGTCTTCACCTTCTCAGCAAGGAGGCAGAGATCCTTTTTCTCCAGGTCATAGCCCATCTTCTTCGTGATGTACTTGAGCGCCTTGGCTCCTGTGTGCTTCCCGATGATGATCCTCCTCTCAGCCCCCACCATCTCAGGGGAGTAGAGCTCATAGGTCCTGGGCTCCTCAAGGACCGCGGCAACATGGATCCCGGATTCGTGGGCAAATGCGTTCTCCCCGACGACGGCCTTGTTCTTTGCCACCGGCACGCCCGAATACCTCTCAACCACAGAGGATATTGACTTGAGCCTGCCCAGGTCGTAGCGGTCTATGCCGTAGTGAAGGCGGAGGTTGACGAGCAGCTCCTCAAGTGGCGTGTTCCCGCTCCTCTCGCCGATGCCGTTGACGGTGGTGTGGAGCTGCTTCGCACCGGCCTCTGCGCCGGCAAGGGTGTTTGCCAGCGCGAGACCGAGATCGTCGTGGCAGTGAACGCATATCGGCACGCTCACAATCTTCCTGATCTCGCTGATCATGTAGTACATCGTTCTGGGGTTCATTATGCCGACCGTGTCGGCCACGCTCACATAGTCAGCGTGGTACTCCTCTGCTTTTTTGTATAGCTTTTTGAGCGTGTTGAAATCCGTTCGTGTCGCATCCTCAGCTGAGAATCTCACTATCAAGCCATGATCCTTTGCGTACTCAACCGTCTCAAGCGCGCACCTTATCGCCTCTGCGCATGTCATGTGCAGCTTGTATTTGAGGTGGAGATCGGATGTCGCTATGAAGACGCTCACCATATCAACACCGCAATCGATGGCTGCATCGACATCAGACTGCCTGGACCTGGAGAGGGCGGATATCTTCGCGTTCAGGCCGAGATTGCAGACCTCTTTCACCGCGTTCTTCTCGCTCTTTGAGACCACCGGAAATCCGGCCTCTATGATCTCAACGCCGATCTCGTCGAGCATCCTGGCTATCTCGAGCTTCTCCTCAGGCTTGAACACGACCCCTGGCATCTGTTCCCCATCCCTCAGCGTCACATCGCATATCTCTATGTCCAGAGGAGGGGTGCCGGCCATCTCAAGAAACTGATTTGCGGAGAAGTCGCTCATCTATCTTTGTTTTCTGCCTCATCTCTTAAATCGATTTCGCAGGAAAAGATGTTCCCGGGTCCACAAAATCAAGCTTTGCATCCGGTCTTCTGCATGGAGAAAGCTCGTAGCATCATCCCTGGCATCGACCGGACAGACTCCGAAAAGTATATTTAATGATTTTTGATGATATATCTTTGAGGTGATTTCATGTGCGCAGTTGGAGGCCCTCCGGATATGGGTGACCCCGAGTCGTTCTTCCCTACCGATTATGTCTGTCGCTCATGCGGCCACAGGTTCAAGGGAATTGGCGTCGGGCCAAAGTGCCCCTCATGCCGCTCCGAGGATGTCGAGAGGGTGAGATAAGCGCTTCTGTCCGGCGTCTGCGCCACGAGTTTTGATGCTTTGGAGAGAGGTGCGGAGTTCGCTCATATCCATGTGATAACTTACCTTTAGAGGCACCAGTCATGCTATGCGCCCCCCCCCCACCGGCGAGTGAATGAGTGCATCCAGCAACCGGCTTGCATGTCCTTCAGATTGCTGAAGACATAAGAGCGGCGGAGTTAACTGCCTCGGACTTCTCTGCAGCCAATCAAATCGTTACATCTGATCAGCGGTGCAGCATGTTGGGATCTTGCTGCTCAGGATTTTTCCGATAGCGGCAGCGTGAAAAAGACCGTACATCCCTTTCCCAGCTCTGACTCTATCCATATCCTTCCGCCATGCACCTCGATGATCCTTTTGACGATGGCCAGTCCGGCGCCGGTGCCCTCAGATCTGTTGTCCACCTTGTAGAAGAGCTCGAATATCTTCTGGTGGTTTTTGGGATCTATCCCGATGCCGTTATCTTTGACATAGAATACCGTTTCGCCGTCGCTAATGCAGCCGATCTCTATCCGCGGCTCTCTCTGATCACCCATGTACTTGGCGCTGTTCTCTATGAGATTGACGAGCGCCTCCACAGCTCTCATCCTGTCGACGTGGACGACTGGCAGGTCCTCCGCCACATCCACGGTCACTCCCCTGGACCGTATCCTCTCAGATGTCTGCTCCAGCGCCTCCCTGACGATCTCAGAGAACGGCACGTCCTCAGGCGGGTTCATCATCCGGCCGATGCGACTGAGCTCCAGCGTGTCCTGGAGCAGCCTGTCCATCTTCGTTACGGCGCTCTCCAGTATCTCGATGTCCTTTCTGACCTTATCCCAGGCGCCCTTCTCGATATCATCCCTGAGGAACCCGAGGAACCCGCTGACAGTGATCAGAGGTGATCTGAGGTCGTGGGAGACGGTGTATATGAACCTCTCCATCTCTGATGTCTTGGCCTCAAGCTCTTTTATGAGAAGCTCCTTCTCACGCTCCGATGCGATCCTCTGGTGCAGCTCTTTCTGGGCAGCCGCGTAAAGCATTGTGTTCTCCTTGATCGCGATTACCTGTCTGATCACTATCAGCAGTATTATCATCCCCACGCCTGCGGCTAGATGGTGCTGGCGGATGTACAAATTTACATCCTCCTGCTCCATGCTCCAGATCAGAAATGCATATGCCGAGATGGCACAGATGTATGGGAGATAGAGAGGCCATGTGAACCCATGTGATGGCCGCTCTGCAGATCTCTTTACTGGCACGCCAACTGATTCAACCTGGAGCACCCCTGCAAGTCCGGTGAGTATGTAGCTGATCAGCCAGAAGCTGTCCTTGAGCGTTGCGGGAACATAGGTCTCCCTCAGGGCCTCGACCATGAACATCGAGTCTGCAACTATCATGAAGACAGCACTTGCCGCCAGGAGCATGATGGGTCGCTGGGCTATGTGCTCTATTCTTCTGAAGATGAGCGCGATGATGGAGAATGTGAGAACAAGATCTGCAACCGGGTACGCGACTGCAATCGCATTTGCAAGCGGATCCGATTCCTCAAGCGTCGCGATCGTGGGCGCGATGAGAAAGCTCCAGAATACTATGATCGCGAATATCGTCACAATGCCTGTGTCCAGGATGGACTTCAGGCGCTCGAAGGCACTCTGGTACGTGGCTGGGAGCAGAAGGATGCCTACGAGGAAGAAGAAGTAGTAAGCGAGATAGGGGCCATCAGCAACCGACGGAAATGGCGTCTCCCCAAGTCCGACCTCCAGGATGCTCCAGAGCACGTCCCCAAGGGCATAAAGCATCTGCGCAACCGCGAAAAACGCCCATGCGATGTACATCCTCTCATCCAGTGATCTTGTGGCTCTTGCAGCTCTGAAGAGAGAGAGTGCAGCAAGCCCGTTGACCACCGGCCATATTATATCATCTACGATCACACGCTGGTGCTCATTATCTCCCAGGTAGAGAACAATCGCGGATCTGAGGAACAGGATAGCCGCCCCCAGCATCAGGGCACGGCGGAACGTCAAATAGCTGTGCAGCACCCCACCCTCCTCAGATCCATCATAAACTTGCTTCATTGCAGAGCAAATACTGTGACACTCTCCAATCTATATTTTAATTCCAGCATTCTATCTAAATCTTTTGCATCTTTGAGCATCTCTCCATTCCGGGAGTCAGACAGATACAGGCACAGAAATCGACATCCTGTGTTGAATTCCAGAACATGCTCAATGCGTTGAGGTAAATGGCCCTCTTGGCAGATTTCTGGATGAACGATTTGCCATAAGCGGCTTCACTTGATCAGTAACTCAAGTACGTTCGTGATATCAAGCAAATACTAATGCCATAAGGCGAGTGTTCAGGAGATCTTTATGGCGCACCGAAATATTCAGCTCTGTGCTCAGCTATCCGCACCAGATCTTCACACCCCCATCTTTACACACATGCCCGCAGCTCAGATCGCAGTGTATTTATCTGGATCTGGTCTGAACTGGCATATCATGTACACATGGGACCCGGAGGAGTACGAGAGGAGCTCCTCAGCCCAGCAGGAGTGGGCCATGAGCGCTCTCTCCGAGCTGAGGATCAGAGGAGACGAGCGCATACTCGACGTCGGGTGCGGGGACGGGAAGGTCACTGCGCGCATCTCACAGCTCGTGCCTGATGGATCGGTTCTCGGAATAGACATCTCCGCAGATATGATCTCCTTCGCAAGGAGCAGGCATCCCTCTGATGTTTTCAGGAACCTCAGATTTGAGCAGGGCGACGCACTCGATCTCCACTTCCAGGAGGAGTTCGATATGGTGGTGTCATTCGCATGCCTGCACTGGATCCAGGATCATCTTTCAGTCCTGAGGGGCATATGCAGGAGTCTCGTGCCCGGAGGCAGGATGCTCATACAGTGCGGCGGCAGGGGAAACGCGGCTCAGCTTTTGGATATAACATCAGAGGTGATCAGGGAGGAGCGCTTTGCCTCTTACTTCAAAGACTTCGGATTCCCTTACTTCTTCTACACCCCTGAAGATTACGAGAGGTGGATCCCGGAGGCCGGCCTCCACACCGTGAGCGTGAAGCTCATACCAAAGGATATGGTGCACAGCCGGCATGCGCTCGAGGGGTTCATAAGGTCCACATGGCTTCCTTATCTGCAGAGACTTCCTCCAGATCTGCGCCCTGACCTCGTTCAGGAGATAGCCGGGCGCTACATCGAGCGTTATCCATCTCCTGATGGCATGATCCACGTCAGGATGATGCGGCTGCAGGCTCTGGCTGAGAAGCAGCCGGAGTGAATAAATCGCATCCGCTCATATCCATTTGATAACTTGCCCGAAGGAGCAGGGGTCATGCTATGCGTTCGTTTCGACAAATGAATGCTTTCAGCGACCACATTGCATGCTCTGCAAGTTGCTACGCACATAAGAGCGATCGCATCATCTCCAATCACGCGCTCTCATGTGTTTGGCAGGTGAAGATTGCGCAGGCTGGCTTCTGGAAGCACATATTTATCCGGCTGAACGCATACATGAATGTCTTCGCGAACAGGATCAGATGATGAGCGCGCCGCATCAGCTTTTGCAGGCCGTCCTCAAATGACCATCTGTACCGTATGTCCGATTGCGAAAGCTCCGGAGACGGCTGCTGTCACCACCACGCCTGCCATGAGCACGCCCAGTGATATCGAGAGAAATGCGGGGACGAACCTGAATCCCAGGAGAAATGCAAGAACGCATCCGGTCCAAGCGCCGGTCATTGGTAGAGGGATAGCGACAAAGAGCGTCAGAGCAGCAAATCCAATTCCCTCTCTGCCCTCAATGTATTTCCTTCTGGTCCTTGAGAAGAGCCAGGTGAAGAACCTGTCCCCGGGCGGGTACCTCTTGAGGAAGGATGATACCGGACCCAGAAAGAGCAGCAGAGGTGCCACAGGGATCAGATTGCCCAGGACCGAGATCGCGTACGCCTCCAGGGGCGAATAGCCGTAGGCGATTGCCAGGGGTATCGCTCCGCGAAGCTCAGATATGGGTGACATTGCCAGCAGCATGACCATCGCCCATCCCGGAATATCACTCATAAAACCTCCAGCATACGGAAATGGCTGAAGCTCCATTTCTCATGGATCCTGGTATACAGGCAGCGGAGACCCCGGTCTTCAGGCCGTAACGGTTGACGCTGTAGCAGGTAACGAACCTGTTCGACCCTCGAGCTGGAATGGCTGAATGAGACAGCAGAAGTCGATAGCTCTGGACGTGATGTTGCATGAAACATCTGGGATTGGATGCTGCAGATCTCAAGAGAGACACAGGATCTCATTTTCCCAGAGATCCCCTTATCTCGACCCGGAAGACCTGCTCCTCCCTGGGTGAATACACGGAGATGGTGAGATCGACCGGTATCTCTCCAAGCGATACGGTAACCGGAGCATCAGCTATCTTGATCCCTGAAGAGACGAGCTTCGCCAGGGACTCCGCAACGCTAGACAGCTCTCGGATATCGATGCCGACAGCTCCATTCACTGACACCGATGCGGGCAGAGGCTCCCCATCGCTCGATATCCTCACTCCCACAGATCCATCCTTCCCGCTGCCTGTGACCTTCGCGACTATCGGATACCTCTCGAGGCTCTCATCGCCCTGCAGCCTGGCCTTCGCGTCCGCATCGACTTTTATGGATACCATCATACCACCGCTCTGCTGTATGTGCAATCGATATAAAAGGATGGCTCACAGATGAATTCCACGGAACATGCTCAACACATTGAGGCAAATCGCCCTCTTGGCAGATTTCTGTATGAACGACTGTGCCATATCGGCCTTCACGTGATCAGTAACTCAAGTAAGCTCACGATATTGAGCAAATACATTCCGCGGGGGCAGTGATCTGCACGCGTGATAATCGATGCTCGAAGAGCGAGATCCCGCCTGCAAAGCACAGAACTGTCTCAGGAGAGCAGCAAACTTTCAGTGCTCAGCTCAAGCAATAGCACTACAGACCCTGGCTCTCCCGCGCCCTCTCCAGGAATATCCAGAGGCTCTCGACATCCTTTATCTCCTTTCTAACAAGAAGCTTGAGCCGCTTTCTGATCTCCACATCGACCCTGACTCCAGTGGGGCGGAGGTACTCCTCCATCTTGTGGGCGATCTCCTCCCCTCGCGCGTCCCAGTCGGTCATCAGCACGATCTCGCTGTACGATCTCGCGGTCTCCTCTGCAAGCTCCAGGCACGATCTCTGGGACGACATCAGTATCGGACCAGGAACGCCGATCCTGCGGAGCGCATCCCTGTCGCGCGGCCCCTCGACGATGACAGCTGCGCCCCGCTCTGATGCATCAAGGAGGGCCTCGATCTGCTCCTCGAGCGCCTCGAGATCGTAGCTCCTCCTGTGCGCTCTCATCCGATCACCCGAGCGATCTCCTGAGAGCCTCCAGAACAGATCCGGCATCGATGCCCCTCATGAGAACCACCTTCCTGTGGCTCCTGTGTCCGCTCATTATCTCCACATCGCCCTGCGAGAGCCCGAAAGCCCTGGCCAGCTCATGCAGCAGCTGTCTGTTGGCCCGCCCGTGATCAGCTCTCTCCGTAAGCCTGATCTCGATGCTGCCCCTCCAGGCATTGAAACCCGCTGGAATCACCAGCTCTGACGCCCCTGGAAGAACATCGATGTGCAGGACCACGCCATCAGGGTGGCGCTCGACCGCATCATCCAGACTCTTCACGCATGCATCTTCGCAGCAGTGCGATAAAAAACTGACTCTCAGGACGATCTCAGTCCGGATCGTTGAAGCCTGAGCCTATGCCTATCGTCCGGTCTGCAGTGGTGTAAACCAGTGCGTTGGACTTTACGTACTAAATCAGACGCCTTCTGCATTTAGTATTAATAAAATTAAAATTAATAACATTAAAAATTACTTCCTCTAAAATCAGTGTGATGAGCGGCCTTCGAGGGCAACCTTGAAATATTGTCGCTGCATTGCACGTCAAGGTTCCATGAAGCTCAGGCAAGCTGTGATCCCCGCCGGAGCCTCTGAACGGGCGAAGGAGATGGCAAGTGAGCTGCAGGAGCTCGGCTTGGATATCCTCACCCTTTCGAATCCGGCTTTTTCTGCGCCCGATGACTGGTCCGGGAGACTTCTCATCTACGACGAATCTGTGATGTCAAGCTCGAATGGACGATTGCTGATAAGATCTGCCATCCACGGCGGCGGTGCTGTTCTCGAATGTGATGACAGAGAGATCTTCGAGGCAATCAGGAGAGACCTGAATCTCGCGGATGATGTAAAAAGGCTTGCTTCCGCCTCAGCGCTTTACAGGTGCATGGCCTTCGACGCCGCCGAGCTCTCCTCGCTCCAGTCAGACATGTACTGGCCCAGGTACAGCGTCAGCCTCTTCGAGAAGGTCCAGGATCTCAGATACGGGGAGAACTGGCACCAGAGGGCAGCACTCTATGCAAGGCCGGGAGGGATGGGCCTCTTCAGAGCGGTCAAGCTCAACGGCAAGGAGATGTCCTACAACAACTTTGTGGATGCAGAGACCGTGCTGGAGATGCTCATCGACCTATCAGAGTACGATGGGGTTCCGACAAACAGACCGCTCGCCGTCATAGTGAAGCACGCGAACCCATGTGGCGTTGCGTACGGCAGGGATCTCGAGGAGGCATACAGATGGGCATTCGCCACAGACCCGAAGTCGGCGTTCGGCGGTGTGATCGGATTCAACATGAAGGTCGATCTCGCGACCGCAGAGGCGATAGGCGACAGTTTCGTCGAGGTCCTCATAGCACCCGGATACGAGCCTGATGCGCTCGAGCTGCTGATGCGAAACAAGCCGAACCGCAGGATACTGGACATCGGGGATATGCTCCAGAGAAAGGAGGAGCTGTACAGGGGGCATGCGTTCAGGAGCATATTCGGAGGAATGATGCTCCAGGATTACGACAGGGAGGATATCCTTGAGTGGAGGGTTGTCACACAGCGCTCTCCTACTCCGGAGGAGAACAGAGCGCTCAGATTCGCCTGGAAGGTCACAAAGTACGTAAAGTCCAACGCACTGGTTTACACCACTGCAGACCGGACGATAGGCATAGGCTCAGGCCAGGTCAGCAGGGTCGACTCTGCCAGATTCGGCGCTGAGAAGGCTGAGGAGCACGGTCTTGATACGAGGGGCACTGTGGCAGCGACCGACTCGTTCTTCCCCTTCCGCGATGGTCTTGACAGGGTTCACGAGGCAGGGGCGACCGCTGTCGTCCATCCGGGGGGATCGATAAGGGATAAGGAGGTAATCCAGGCGGCAGATGAGCATGGCATGGCCATGGTGTTCACTGGGATGCGCCACTTCAGGCACTGAGCAGATGGCTGCTCTCAGGATCGTGATAATCCTAACACTTCTCTCGTCTCCAGCCCTGGCTGTCCAGATCCACGCAGGTCAGGATGTCCAGAGCGCAATAAATTCAGCCTCCCCCGGAGATGTCCTGATCCTGGGGGCAGGTGAGCACAGGCCGTTCGTTGTGGACAGGCCGCTGACGCTCATCGGAGATGGCGCCTTCATACGCTCTGATGTCCAGTCTCCAGCGATAACAGTCCGATCCGACAATGTGAGGATTGAGGGATTTTCGATAGCAGGGGTGAAGAGGCCGTCTGAGGAGAAGTTCAGGTATTACATGGAGCGATACCAGGGCGGCGCTTCAGGAGGTGCATCACGAGTTTCAACCCCTGCGAAATCCACAGGCAATCTCAGACTGGACCTGCCGAACGCTGCCGTTCTTGTATTTGGAAGCAACGTAACGCTGGAGAAAATGAGCGTCAGGGATGCTGAGGTGGGGGTTTTTGCCGAGGGACTTGATGATCTCCTGATAAATGAATCCACATTTCAGAGCTGCAAGACCGGCGTGCTGATTATCAGAGCCTCGAACGTGATCGTCGGCAACACCGGGCTGATCGGTTGTGAGAAGGCTGGGCTGAACGCCTCGAACTCCAGGTCATTTACGGTCAGTGGATGCAGTGCGATAAACAACACTCATGCTGGACTCTTCTTCAGAAACTGCGAGGATATCGATGTCATTGATAACACCCTGAGGGGAAACTCAGAGGGACTGGTCTTCTGGGGCACGAACCACAGCTCTGCAACGGGCAATCGCGCAGATCAGAACTACTACGGAATTCTCCTTGCGGACTCGCACAACAACACGATCTCCAGAAACATTCTCGTCAACAACAGGAGAAGCGAGATTGTGAGTGGATTCGGAGTTGGCATGAGCATCCAGGCGAACAGCAGCTACAACCTGGTTTTCAAAAACACAGCATCAAACAACTACAACGGTTTGGAGATAACCGAGAACTGCCAGAGAAACGCGCTTTGCGGGAACAACATATCCAGGAACACGCACGGTGTCAGACTCGACAAGAACTGGAACAATCTGATCTACAGGAACAACTTTGTGGACAACGTGATAAGCGGCTACGACAATCAGACGAAGAGCATATGGAACACGACCGTCGGCAATTACTACAGCGACTACAGGGGATCCGATGACGATGGAGATGGTATAGGCGATGTGCCCTACGCCATACCAAAGGGCAGCTCGGTGGCCACGGACTACAGACCGCTTGTGATGCCATTCACAGGAGAGATCGATCCAGATGAGATCCTGGAGGATATAAAGCGATATGCCCGTTACAATCCAGAGGAGGGCAGCACCATCCGGGTCGATGAGAGCGGAGCCACGATAAAATACGCAGCTCGTAGAGCCCCTCCGGTCTTCGAGGAGAATACGAATACGGTGGTTGAACGCCCGCCGTTCACGCCGGTGTTATAAAAATTTGTGATCGCATCCCCATGGGGGAGTCCAGCATACGAGCTTATCTGCTGTTGATAAAAAGCTCATGTGGTGGAATCGTCGGAGAGGCGAGCTCCGGCAAACCAGACCACCATCAACCAACTCTACATCTTTCTGCGAGATTATCGATCCGCCGAATCAACAGCATGAGGCATAAAAAATTGTGAATCACTGTGCTCCAGCGGGCACGAACCTCTCGCCTGTGATCCTCTCGTACAGCTTGATATAAATCTCGCTCGTCCTTTGCACGATCTCATCCGGCAGGGGTGGAATCTCCGGCTCTGGCATCTTCGAGCTTCTTGCCTGATAGAGCAAATCCTTGTAGCCGATCTGCCTGTAGTACTTCCGGACGTACTCCTTGCTCAGATCGACGTACTCGCCCTCCTCGTACAGAGCTTTATCCCAGAACCTGTCCTCGTCTGCTGTCCCGTAGACATCGACCACCATGATCTCCCTGTTCTCATCGAACGCGAACTCCTTCTTCCCATCCACGTGTATGAGACCTCGGGGCTCCACACATCTCCTGATATCCTCGTCTATCCTGATTATCGTCTCTGTGATCTCCTCGAACTCCTGCGGGCTTAGCCTTGCGAGCTCAAGGGCCTCATCCCTGCTCAGAAGCCTGTCGGTCTTCTCCAGTTTGGTGGAGACCTCTATGTACGGCTCCGGCAGCTGCTCTGCATAGGAGACCTTTCTCCCACGTGGGAACCCAAGAGCCTCCGGGTCCATCTCTCCGGACTCAAGCCGGTCGAAGAGAGAGCCTGCAACGTACCATCTGCATATGAACTCCAGAGGTATCAGATGTCCTTTCGTCTCACGGGTTATGCGCTCCGGAGATACTATGCTGACCTTTCTCACAATCATACCAGCGGGCGGGAGGTATCTGACGAAATGATTCCTTATGCCCATCCGCTCAGCGCGCTCGAACCAGAAGACACCCTCCCTGCATAGCGTCTCGCCCTTGTACGGTATCCTTGTCGGTATGATCTTGTCGAACACAGAGATGTTATCGGTGAACTGGAACTCCAGCTCGGAGCCGAGATCATAGGCCTCCTTCACCTTGCCCCTCATCAAAAGCTTGCGGTTCATTGCACATAGATCCAATAGGAATTTGATAACGCTTTTGCTGATCAGTGAGTTGCAGCTGCGTAACAGAGCTTCTGTCGCTCTGAGAACCTCCCAGTGGCGGCACTGCCCTGCTATGCGATTCTAAAGAGCGCTTCCAGAAACAAACCAGCCTGCTTGACCTTCAAGTTGCCAAACAGGAAAGCAAAAAAAGGCGGGAGGTTCTCACTCTCCCATCCAGTCGAGGATCTCAAGCGCCTTATCCCTGTATGCGTCCATGACATAGGGTATGCCGGAGATCCTCGCGGCATCCTCTGTGAGCGCCATGAGATCCTTCCTCGATATGGATGAGATGCTGAAGTTCCTCGAGCCTGCCATGAGCTGCTGCAGCCCGGTCCTGAACTTCTGGCAGTACGTGTAGATCGCGACAGCGCCAAGCGGTATGTTCTTGATCTCCTCTCCATACTTCGCCCTGAGCTCCTCATAGCTCACAAATATCTCCTCAGGCCGCTGCCCGTACTTTGCAACCGTCTTTGGTAGATCCCCTGTCTCGAGCCACTTCTGGATGTTCTTCCCGACCATGCCAGGGATCATCAGAGCCCTTCCCATGCAGACAGCCTTCACGTATGGGCTGCCCATGGCGATAGCCTTGAAGACACCATCCTCTGTTGAGAAGCCGCCTGCCATTGCCAGGTCAGGGACGCGCATGCCCCGCTTCGATAACCGCTCGCAGAACTCGTACGCAAGAGCCTCCAGATAGAAGGTGGGTATCCCCCACTCGTTCATCATCGGCCACGGGCTCATTCCGGTGCCGCCCGGCGCTCCGTCTATCGTGATGAGATCCAAATGCGCCTCGGCGCCGAATCTTATGGCCATCGCGAGCTCAACCATGGAGTAAGCGCCTGTCTTGAGCGTGATCCGCTTGAATCCAAGATCTCTGAGACGATCCACCTCTCTCAGGAAGCCCTCCTTTGTGACAAAGCCGAGGCGCGAATGCCGCTCGAACTCCTTTATTCCGCCCTCCTTGAATGCAGCCTGGATCGCCGGATCCTCCGGATCTGGCTGCACCACATAGCCCCTTCTCTTGAGGACGAGCGCGCGTTCGAGTGATGGCACCCTTATCTCACCGCCGATGCACTTCGCGCCCTGCCCCCACTTGAGCTCTATCGTCTCAAGGTTGTGCTTCGATGAAACGTACTCGGCAACGCCCAGGCGCGTGTCCTCGACATTCATCTGCACCAGGATCTCGCCATAGCCTTCGTGGAATCTCCTGTATGTCTCTATCCTCCTGTCCATCTCAGGAGACCTCTTGACCTTATTGTCGCTCCCAAGCACAAGGTCCGGATCGACGCCGCAGACGTTCTCTCCACAGACAAGCGTTATGCCGGATATGGCCGCACCGATTGCGAAATGCTCCCAGTTCTTTCTGGCTATCTCTGTGGACCCAAGAGCGCCCGTGAATATCGGCACTCTCATCCTCACCTTCCTGGTCCAGCCATACTCTGTCTCCGTGTTGACATTCGGGAATAGCGCGGTGTCCGGATCAGGCTCGACGCCCTCAGGGAGACCGTAGGCACCGACAGCGTAACCCTGTATGTTCAGATGCGAGTAATCCACAGGATAGTTCTTGTCGGCTCCCGCAGTTATCTCTCCAAAAGGACCTGGATATAGCACCTCTCTTCCTCTGAATGATGACAGCCAGGTCTCACAGCCGCCTCTGCATCCATCCACACACCTGCTGCATATGCCGGACATCGGGACGACATCCCGCGAGCGGTTGAACGTCCCTGTTGCCTCATTGGCATTCGGCCTTCTAAGGTTCATTCCAAGACACCCTCTTTACAGATCACTGTTAAACACACGGCTCGATGAGAGCCGACAGGTTGCTTCCTTTCTTCCTCTATAAAAGTGTTTTCAAAAGCTATATTTACATGATGCAGGATAACAATTTCCGACCATCGGAAAAGAAGGGCATGAGATGATAGCCATAGTGGACTACGGCATGGGCAATCTATTCAGCATATACAACGCACTTTTGAAGGCAGGTGGCGATCCTGAGATAAAGAGAGAGCCCGATTTTGCTGGTGCTGCGGGTATAGTCATACCCGGTGTTGGCTCCTTCGGGAGGTGCATGGAGAGCCTACGCAGATTTCAGGAGCCTCTGGAGCAGAGAATCGCTGAGGGAACTCCGGTGCTGGGGATCTGCATAGGCATGCAGGTGATGATGGACGAGAGCGAGGAGAGCCCGGGAGCCAGAGGCTTCGGCTGGATCCCCGGAAGGGTTGTGCGGCTGCCTGAGGGCGTAACCGTGCCGCAGATGGGGTGGAACAGCCTTGAGATAAAGCGGGACCTGGAGCTGCTGGACGGCATATCCCCAGGAGATATGTTCTACTTCGTCCACTCGTACCACTGCGTTCCATCTGATAAAACAGCTGTTGTGGCAACCACACACTATGGCGTGGAGATCGCAGCGGTTGTGGCAGAGGATAACATATACGGAACGCAGTTTCATCCGGAAAAGTCAGGTCCAAAAGGACTGAGGATACTTGAGAACTTCGTGAGGATGGTCAGATGCTAGCCCGCAGAATCATTCCATGTCTGGATTGCGATCTCGGAGTCCCGGACGGGAGGGTTGTCAAGGGGATCGAGTTCAGGCAGATAAGATACGCAGGTGTCCCGTGGGAGCTGGCGACCCGCTACTACGAGGATGGCGCTGACGAGATAGTATTTCTGGATATCACAGCCTCCCACGAGCGCAGGGCGACGATGTTCGACGTCATCAAAAAGACATCAGAGCATGTTTTCGTGCCGCTGACAGTGGGTGGAGGCATCTCGAGCCTGGAGGACGCGAGGAATGCGTTCAACGCAGGTGCTGACAAGGTGACTGTGAACACAGCAGCACTCAGGAGGCCGGAGCTCATCAGAGAGATCTCGGAGAGCTACGGCAGCCAGGCGGTTGTGGTCGCGATCGACGCGAAGAGAAGGTATCAGGATCTGGACGGCAGGATAACAATAAACACTGAAAGCGGACGGTGCTGGTTTGAGTGCTCCTGTTATGGAGGCAGGCGCTTCACAGGGGTCGACGCGCTCGCATGGGCGAGGCGCGTTGAGGAGCTCGGTGCAGGGGAGATACTGCTCACAAGCATGGACCGGGATGGCACATACGATGGCTTCGATATCGAGCTCACTGATGCGGTATCGGGAATGGTGAGGATACCCGTGATCGCATCAGGCGGATGCGCCAGCCCTGAGCACATGTACGAGGTGTTCAGAAGAACGGGCGCATCTGCAGCGCTCGCCGCGAGCATATTCCACTTCAACCAGTGGAGCATCCGGGATTGCAAGAGGTATCTCCACGAGCGCGGAATAAACGTGAGGATCACCGATTAGGCCCGAAGCATCGCTTCGAGAACTCGCGTGTTGCTGCATCTGCGATGATGTAGATGCTGTGCCGTCCAAGCAGCATATCTCAGTCGCCATTTATTTCTGCATCGCACAGGCCGGGCATGAGGTGGGAACAGCTGATGTTCGTCTGCCCATCTCTTCCATGGATCCTGCGACCGAAGTGCACATCGGACCGGTAAATTTATAGAATATGCGATGAAGCTTCGCGGGGGTTTCGATGATAGAGCTCACAAAGGCGCCATGCAACTCGCTGCTCGAGGTCAAATCCTTCACAGGAATGGGCGGCTGGCAGAAGCGGCTGGAGGCCATAGGGATCAGAAAGGGGATCAGGCTGAAGAAGATCGCATGCCAGCCATTTGGGGGACCTGTTGTTGTTGATGTCAACGGAACAAAGATCTCACTTGGCCGCGGAATTGCATCGAAGATACAGGTCGAGCTCGCTCAGCATGTGAAATGATGGTGGAACTCATATGCCTGAGATTCCCTAAAAACCTGCTTTTTTTGATATAAAATAGCATCTAATTACTTAGCGACATGGGCAGATCGCAGAAAAGGGGGTTAATAGGGATACTCACCTGAACAGAGGGCCAGCAGCCTGGCTCCTCTGAGCCACTGAAGAGCACTCTGAAACAATCACTGCGAAAATACAAAAATGGCAGGTTGACCTGCCCGATCACTTGAACCTGCTCAGTACCTTTGATATCTCATCGAATATCTGGTTGATCTCGCCTGCGCCGTTAATGTTTGCGATCAGGCCCGCCTTTGTGTAGTAATCGATCAGCGGCTGGGTCTGCTGCTTGTACACCTTGAGCCTGTTGAGTATCGCCTCCTCCTTGTCATCGTCCCTGTGGTAGAGCTCGCCTCCGCAGGCATCGCACTTTCCGGGAACCTTCGGGGGGTTGAAGATTATGTGGTAGCTCCTGCCGCACTTGCACATCCGCCTTCCGCTGAGCCTCCTCACCAGCTCCTCATCGGGAACATCTATGTTGAGAACTACATCGATCTTCTGTTTCAGCTCAGGCAGTATCTTGTCCAGCGCCTCTGCCTGGGGGATGGTTCTCGGATACCCATCAAGCATGTAGCCACCAGCCACATCCGGCTTTGAGAGACGATCCTTGATTATGCCTATCAGTATCGAGTCCGGCACAAGCTGGCCTGCGTCCATGTACTTCTTCGCCTCTTTCCCAAGCTCAGTTCCGTTCCTCACGTGCTCCCTGAGTATGTCTCCGGTGGATATGTGCTTCACATTGAACTTCTCAGCGATCATCTTGGCCTGGGTCCCCTTCCCAGATCCCGGTGGGCCGAGCAGAACTATATTCATATCAAGCCTCCTTTACCGCAAGCTCCAGGCGATCTGAATCGCTTGCTCGTCTGGGTTAAAGTCCTGGTTGTTAAAAAACCTTTCGTGATCGAAGCGAATTGTTCGAGAACCAGTCCCAATCGACATGCGCATCGATTCAAATAAATCAGAGGCTAATCGATGTGATCCAGCAGATGCACAGCCTCGCTATTCTTTACGCTGATTATCCGAAACAGCCCTGAGATATTCCAGGACTGCCAAAACGAATGTGCAGTGAGACCACATCAGTGGAAGAACCGACCTGAAAGTGTTATCATCACTGACCTGCTCAGGCATCAAGCCTGTAGAGAATGTGTGATCCGAACACCATTTTATGAGTTCCAGGGCACGATCCAGGCTTCCCACTGCGATATGCCACTGTGCCAGCCAAAGCGTACATATGATCCAGCTGTTCATGTAGCCATGATAGCTATCGTGCATATAACGGGCAACGCCTCCTGACGGGCGGGTAAGCTCTCTCTCAATAGCCCGCATCGTATTGACCACTCTTGGATCGTTTGCCGGCAGCAATTCAAAGTACCAGATGCTGAAAACCGATGCATCAAGTGTGGAGTCCGAAGGGGAGCGGCTGAAATGCATGATGCTGTCATCATAAAGATCCAGCGCAGCATGCCTGATGAGCTCTGCAGCTTGCGACCACCTCGAGTGAAACTTCTCGTTACCCAAAATCCTCGCAATCTCTGAGGCTCCGCGGAGGCCAGCATGGACAACAGCCGCAGTGTATGCATGTGACCCTCTCCTTTCCTCCCACAGGTCAAAGCTCTCAGCGGGCAGATTTGTCGTTCTGTCGATTGAGCCGACGAGGAATTCTGCGGCTGGCCTCACCAGCGATGAAAAGTAACGCCCTATTATCCAGACATCCTTGGACATGAGCCAGTTGTGGTACAGAGCATAGAGAGGCAGGCCCGTCTCATCGAGCTGAATCATGGGCACTGGATGCCATGTACTACCGAAATCACCAGCAGGTGTGTATTTATGGAGAAAATAACCGTCCACAGTTATTATTTTAGATAAAAAATCTATAATTTCTTTGCTGAGATGGTGATATCTGGCCCTATCCAGCGCTATACATGCCCACGAGGCATCTCTTGGCCAGCAATAGGTGTAAAGATCCGCTCCGAATTGCTTTATCTCCGAATCGCAGGAGGCGATAATCGATCCGTTCACATCCATATGAGCAACCGTAGCCATGAGGCTTCTGTAAAATGCATCCTGTACCTTCTCCGGCAGCTCGCGGAGGTTCCTGCACTCTGGAAGAGCATCGACGTGCTCGATAAACGCTTTCCAGAAATTGAAGCTGATGCGGTAGACGTTGGCCGGTCCATTCTCTTTCATTTTTCTGTGAATATCAACCACCTGGCGATGCCCCCTACCAACAACGATCCACATGTGTATGCGTCTTGACTCCCCGGGCCTGATGCCTGATATTCTCCAGCTGATAGTCGAGTCGATGGATCCATGCGCTACTGCATTGCAGCTCAGCATTCCATCCTCTTCCATGTCCTTCCAAGTACCTTGCATTCCCTTCCACTCAGCAACCCCTACAGCATATTGATCGAACTGCGGATAGCTGCTGTGAAGAAAGTACCGATCACGTTTGTAGTGAATCAACATATCGCCATCTACGAATGCCGTCTCACCGATCTTATTCTCCAGTATGTTGTAATTCTGGTTTGAGAAGAGACTGATGTCCCTGGAAGATGGCGAGATGTTCATCACATCGAACAATCTATAAAAATAATTTGATGATGGATGTACCGCATCCAGCACTCTCACCCTCAATCCCAACGACTGGTTTTCGAAGATGGTTTCACCGATGTTCGATGCACAAAAGCCAATCTCCATATTTTTGCGGTCATCCGTTTTGAGATCCTCCAGAGTCTCGAAGAAGTTCTTCTCGAAAGATGATTTGTATCTCTGCTGAATCCCCCATCTATCAAGCCAGCTGAATACGCGAAGATTCGCGTCGTAAATCCCTACGCGTATCATGTTACAGTGATTTTCGAGACCCACATAGGGATAGTAAATATCCCGGATGATCCCCAGTTCATCCTCGCATATCAGTAATCTCCCATTTCCGAACAGCAGCGGCCTCATATATTTTTATTAATTGTTATCATTGCTTTTAAGTTTCTCTGAGTGACCTCTCGGGATGAGATCACTCCCGCTCCTGAGCCCGCTGGTTGATAATCCTGTCAGAGCGCTGGAGCGCGCTGTGTGTGTCGCCGAAGTGCTCCGCAGCCTCCCTCATAGTCCTCATGAATCCCTCGAGATCGCCATGATCAACCGCGTCTGATAGTCGCAAACATTCCTCTATGAACACTCTCCGCACCTCTTTCGCAAAGGGATTCATCTGAATCGATGCATACAGCTCCGGGTTCTGGTCAAGTATCCTCCCCACGAAATCGAGCATCACCTCGTAAACAGGGCTCATGAACCTTCTCGACCTTGAGACGTCGAAGTCAAGGGCGCGAAGGGTTGAGCCTACAGCAATGTATGAGAAGTGCGTCAGAGCCTGGACCACAGCCATCATCCTGTCGTGCTCCTCAGGCGCGAGGACCTCGACCCTGGCGCCGTCCCTCTCCAGGATCTCCCTGATATGAGATGACCATCTCCCCCACCGCCCCTCTACAGGCGTGATTATCACCGTCTGACCCCTTATCGATGGCATCGTCGGCCCGAACATGGGATGTGCTCCGAGGACCTCAACATCGGGAGGGGAGGACTCGACCATCGCCCGCACAGGCTCGACCTTGAGAGATGTCAGATCCATCAGCAGCGATCCACTCCTCATTGCCGGCCCGATCCTCCTGGCCACCTCTGGCGTTCTGTCTATCGGCACGCTCAGCACCACGATATCGCTCTCCCCCACCTCGCACATTAGATCGCGCGCGTATCTCACTCCGAGAGCATCTGCAACATGGAACCTTCCGCTCGGCCCCCATATGCACACATCGAATCCATGATCCCTGAAGTACCTGGCAAACCATGAGCCGGTCTCCCCTGTCCCGCCAACTATCAGCATCCTGCCCATTCCTCATCCCCTGTCGTTATACAATCGCGAAAGCTTCATGCATCCCATCCGAAGGCGCGCAGCAATATCGCAAAACCATCGATTCCAGATACATCCGTTTCAATCCTTCTGGCACGCCACATCCTCGCATGCCACATGGTGGATCCAATCAACCCCTGAGCGCGGCTCTGACCGCAGCCTCCATCACACCGACCGGCGCCTCGAGCCCTGTCCAGATCCCCAAGGCTGCAGCACCCTGGTACACGAGCATCATGACCCCATCGATCGCCTTCGCACCGGCCCTCCTCGCATCCCTCAGAAGCTCCGTCTCTCTGCTGTAGATTATATCGAAGACCACCTGCTCCGCTCTCAGCATGCTCCCGTCAAAGAGTCTGGGGTCGCCATCACGCATTCCCACAGATGTTGCGTTTATAACTATGTCTGAGCCTCTGACAAGATCCCCGATCTCCCCGAACGGGCGGAACTCCAGGCCGAGATCCCCGGCCAGCGCCTCTCCCCTCTCAGTCGTCCTGTTTGTTACCACGATCCGTGCGCCTTCTCTGGACAGCTGGTATGCGATTGCTCTGGCAGCGCCTCCAGCGCCTATGAGAAGTACCTTCGCTCCTCTGACATCCACGCCGTAATGCCTCAGGGCAAGCGACGCGCCAGTCCCATCGGTGTTGTGACCCCTGATCCCTCCACGAAATGAGACTGTGTTCACGGCGCCGATCGCCTTCGCGGTCTCGTCCGGCTCGACCACGGCCATCGCGCCCTCCTTCAGAGGAATTGTCAGGTTGAGGCCGCCGAAGCCCATGGCATCAGCGCCCAGAATTGCATCCCTCAGCCTGTGTATCCCAACCCTGAACGCATGGTAGCTTGCCTTCAGCCCCATTTCACGGAAGGCGGCGTTATGCATCACAGGAGACAGGCTGTGCTCTACCGGATCTCCGAGAACAGCATAGACCTTCAAATGAGCACCCCCATCAGAGCCCCGACAATCCCGCCGAAGAGCGTTGCGACGAGGTTGACGCCGTTGTTTGTGAGCAAACCCCGTCTCTGAAATACAGCTCCCATCAGGCTGTCGAAGTTCGATCCCAGAAAACCGCTCGTAAGTGCGATCATGAAACCATCCGCGCCGCTCATGCCCGTTGCAACCGCGACCAGCCCTATAACTGCAGCTCCGGCCAGCGATGCCATCTCCCCGAGAGGTGTCACCCCTCCATCGACGCCTGGATCCACGGGCTTCAGCGTGGTTATCATCCTTGGCCTGGACCTGCTGGTCTCACCTATCTCGCTGGCCAGCGTATCTCCATTCGCAGTTGCCACAGCGCCGAGGAAGGCATAGAAGAATATCTCGTTGCTGTATATCCCGTAGCACAGCGCGGCCACAAGAGGAACTAAGCTGTTGCTGTACACGTTCTTATATCCTCGGACGCCGCACTTCTCCTGGGCGATCCCCAGGCTGTGCTTGTACGAATATCCGTAGCGCGTGAACGCGCCTCCGAGCAGGTAGAACGTGAGGAGGAGCAGAAACCACTTCAGGCCGGCAAAGAGAACCACCAGTATGCATATTATGACCTCGCTGAGCACGGCATCAACATCCGCAGCCTTCGCCCAGTAAGCTCCAACCCCGAGAAGCACGGCGAACATGTATATCATGAGGATGTTGCTGAGCTCCGGAAGGGGGTATTCGAAACTGAACAGCCACATGACCATGCAAGCGCCAAATGGCACAGTGAAGTCCATCTCTCTGGAGACATGCTGCAGGAATGCACCGCTCAGCCCTCCGAGTATGGTCAGAAACAGTATCTTCTCCTGCAGGAGATACGGAGCCGAGAGGTACGCAGCCGGATAGCCGATCGCCACAGTGGCCATTATATATATGAAGCTGCCCGCAAGCTGCTGGAACCTCTTTGATACTGTGTGGGCCACGGTCGGCGGAATGAACGATATCGCAACAACATACATCGGAAGATCCAGGTGCGTGTAGGTCAGCACCTCTCTGAGTATCAGAAGCAGTATAAGCGATGCACTCAGCATTCTGGTGGGCCTGTGCAGGAGGCAGACTGCAAGAAAGATCGCGGTGAAGACGCCTGTCACTGGGAGCAGGAATGCCAGCGCACCCAGCGCGAGCCTCATGGCGTCCTCTCTCTGCATGGCCAACCAGTCGCCATCCAACCAAAAATACTTTGCCTTCAAGAGTTGCTGAGTATGGATTACAGGGAGGCACTGCATCTCAGAATCGATCTGTTTCGATCGATGCTCCCGGAGAGATTCACTTGATACACAAATTATACGAAAAGCTCCTTGAAAGGGAGGTCATGAGCCATCCCAGGCCCGGATGTGTGGCGTTTGTGGTATCATCGTTCGACGGCCTGGGACTGGAGAAGTTCAGGGAGCTCGTCGAGTGGAGC
The DNA here is from genome assembly GCA_029907715.1 of Methanothrix sp. Lineage (NCBI taxonomy): Archaea > Methanobacteriati > Methanobacteriota > Methanomicrobia > Methanotrichales > Methanotrichaceae > Methanothrix > Methanothrix sp. The sequence continues at coordinate 7,887 of JARYLI010000003.1, read as the reverse complement.
GCATCGCTCGGCATCGATAGCCTGCTGATACACATCGGGCAGTACGCCGGGGATCTCGCGTCCTCTCTCGAGTCCATCCTGAAGAATGCCCCCGCGGACGTGATCATCATCGACGCTGACAGATCTGCATCGACCGGAAAGGGCGGGATCAGTGTCACAATCTCCCTGGGCTACGGTGGGAAGAAGGAGGTCACAGAGGCGATAAGGTCTGTTCTCATGGATGTTGCCGCAGGTCTGATGGATCCGGATGAGATAGACAGGGAGACCATAGAGCGTTACCTCAGGTTCAAGCAGAAGCCGGATCTGGTCATAAGGGCTGGTGGCAGAAGGCTCAGCGACTTCATGATATGGCAGGCTGCGTACTCAGAGCTGTACTTCACAGATGTCGACTGGGCATCACTGAGACGCCTGGACTTTCTGCGCGCGATAAGGGATTTCCAGAGAAGGGAGAGAAGATTCGGAAAGTAGAACGCAATGAGTGGTGTGAGATTCCCGCGCTGGTGATGGGATGACCCGAATCAGATTGGTCGTCCGCTAGTAAAACTGGCATCAGCAATGTGGATCTCGCGATACTCGTCAGTTTTTGGCCGGAAAGTGCCGGTTCCGTCAGTACTCCCGGACACCATAACTGTCATCAACTGGATAAAAGCAAACCCATGAATCGTCGCCATCCTGCTCGTTATTCTGCCTCAAAACGTTTATCTCCTTGAAATATGCTCTCCATCGCTAAAACAGGGGACCCATGGATATGAAGAAGGACACAGATAGCAAAAAGCAGAGCAGAAAGCGCCTGCCCGAGAGATACTGGTATGCGGGACTTGGTCTGCTGTTTCTGCTCTCCATCTACCTAAGAGCTGTAGTTCCATTCAGGAATGTGTTCATTGGAGATGCGGTCAGGTTCAGCAGTGAGAGCGACGCATGGTATCACATGATGCTCGCCAAGACGACGTTCCTCCACTGGCAACGTCCTTGGTTCGATCCGCTCACGAACTTTCCGAATGGCACGCCACTCCACTTCGGTCCGTTCCTGAGCTGGGGCGTGGCCCTGCTCTCAAAGATCGTCGGGCTCGGTGGATCGGATCTCCACACAGTTGATGTGGTCGGGGCGTTCTGGCCTGTGATTATGGGCTCGCTCCTGATACTGCCAGTGTACCACATAGGAAAGGAGATCGGAGGGAGGGGTTGTGGAATAACAGCAGCAGCCCTTTCTGTGGTGCTTCCAGGACAGCTCTTCTCCAGAACCGTTCTCGGATTCACCGACCACCACTCCTCTGAGATACTTCTGAGCACGCTGTCGATGCTGCTGTTCATTCTGGCATTCAGAAGCGGTCGATCCCTCAGCTTCAGCATGCCCCGGGATCTCACTGCGGTCAAGCGCCCGCTCGTTATGACGGTGTTAGCGGGAATCGCCCTCGGTCTCTACATAGATGCCTGGTCCATGGGAATCCTGTTCGAGGGCATACTCCTGATCGCGGTAGCCTTGCAGAGCATGGTGGAGCACTACCGCGGAAGGAGCGGGGAGTACCTGGGAATCATAGGTGCGATAGGCCTTTTCTTCGCCTTTCTCATGGTGGTTCCCTTTGCGCACTCCTACAACAGATTCAGTCTGATTCAGTACTCGCTCTTCCAGCCATCGATGCTGCTCCTGGGATCGCTGTTCTGTTTGGAGCTTGCTGTGGCATCACGCGAGGTCTCGAGGCGGGGACTCTCATGGGCACTGTACCCGGGATCGATTGCAGCTGTTATCGTTATAGATCTGATAATAGTGGTCCTGGCAGTTCCCGAACTCTTCAACGCGGTCGTCTACGGTCTCAAGACGTATCTTCTCCCACGCACGGGTGGCGCTGCAACAGTGGCAGAGCTCTCGCCCATATACATGGACGTGGGGCGGGGGGTTACTGGTATAGAGGAGAACTTCCCCGGAGTGATACGCATACTCTCTCCGTTCTACATTGCCATCATAGGCCTCGGCCTGCTGGTTTATAGATACCTCAGGGACTCCAGAGCTCCGTACCTACTGGTCGTGGTGTGGAGCATTGTGACTCTGATCATAACGCTGGCTGCAAACCGCTCCGCCTACTACTACGCGGTCAACGTCGCCCTGCTCTGCGGTTACCTCGCCTCCCTCGCCTACGCGCGCGTGGGCCTCTGGGATATAGAGGATGTTCTCGCAAGATCGCCGTCGAACCTGACCAGAGAGGTCCGGCCCGAGCGACTGGCCTCAGCGGCTGCAGTTATACTCATAGTGATGATACTGGCATACCCGAGCGTTCTGAGCTCTCATGCAATAGCGAGATACTCTGTGGGACCGAACCAGGACTGGGTCAGCTCAATCGAGTGGATGCGCAACAACACACCCTATCCCGGGCTTGATATCTATAATGTCTATGAGCGACCTCCTGAGGGACAGTACTTCCAGTACCCTGAGACAGCATATGGTGTGATGTCATGGTGGGACTACGGGCATCTCATAGAGACCATAGGCCACAGGTATCCGAACGCCAACCCCTTCCAGGAGGGAATTGGAAGCAAGACAACGGGGACACCCGGATCATCTCCGTTCTTCCTGGCCGAGAGTGAAAGCGAGGCTGAGGATGTGCTCGCGCGCCTGAACGAGAGCAGATCCCTCTACATGAATGCGCGGTACATAATGACAGATGTGGAGATGGCCGTAACAAAGTTCCATGCGATAGCCGCGTGGAGCAGCATACCTCTCACAAGATACACAGGGGCTGTGTACCAGCCGCAGGCTGACAGCCTCGTCCCGATACAGGTATGGAGGCCGGAGTACTTCAGGACGATGGTGGCGAGGCTCCACTTCTTCGATGGAAGCGAGGTCGAGCCGCAGGATCCGGTGGCGATAGCATACACAAGGGTCACGATGCCGGATGGCACACCTCTCACAGTCATAACAAAATCCCCACTTATACCGAAGAGTGAGGATGAGCTGGAGAGCTTCATAAACGAGAGCCTGAGCGAGGGGTACAATGTCAGCGTTGTGAGCAGGAGCTTCGCGAGATCTCCTGTGCACGTTGAGGCTCTGCAGCACTACAGGCTGGTCCACGAATCCGCAACACAGGTCACAGCCGAAGGAAACAGGTACGTCAAGACATTCGAGCATGTCCCCGGCGCGGTTATAAAGGGAAGGGCATCTCCTGGATCAAAGGTACTGGTGGAGGTCCCGATCATGACGAACCAGAAGAGGCTCTTCATATACAGACAGTCAAACGTCACAGACTCCAATGGAGAGTTTGTCCTGGTGGTTCCGTATTCGACTGAAGGTCCGGTGGTCGGGGGCACGAACTTTGACACCGCTCCGATAGGCGCATACAGGCTCACAGTGAATGGGATGACCAGAGAGGTGCGGGTGTCGGAGAATGATGTGCTGAGCGGGGGTGTCGTTGAGGTATGATCCTCGGGGAGATGAGCTGGCCTGAGATAGAGAAAGGGCTGATGAAGACAAGGACAGTGATACTGCCAGTTGGAGCTGTCGAGGAGCACGGCCCGCATCTTCCGACCACCACAGACACAATCCAGGCGATGGAGGTGGCTTACGAGGTCGCCAGGAGGCGCGGAGTCTTCGTTGCGCCGCCGGTGCACTACGGCATATGCAGGAGCACAAGGGGCTTCCCCGGAACGGTGAGCGTCGGATTCAGCGCCCTCAGGGATTATGTGTACGACATTCTTCTCGGTTTCCACGAGAGCAACTTCAGGTGTGTGATGGTTCTATCGGGGCATGCCGGAGGACAGCATATGGCCGCTCTCAAAGAGGCATGCCAGAGCGCTGTGAACAGCACAGATCTCAGAGTCAGCCTGCTGACAGACTTTGATCTCATAAGGTGTGATACTCCGGGGGATGGCCACGCGGGAGATATCGAGACGTCAAGAATGCTGCTCCACAGGCCGGATCTTGTCAGGGGCCTCCCGGCCGCGAGCCATCCAGAGCGCCCCAGGTACCTGATCCTGAGATCGGTGCGGGAGTTCATGGGCGATGGGATCATGGGTGATCCTAGCAGGGCGAGCGCCGAGAAGGGGGTCAGGTACTTCGAGATGGCTGTGCAGGGCGTTCTGGAGGCGCTGGACGAGCTGGAGGGGTGCTCAGCTGAGTGAAATACTCAAGGCGATAGCTCATCCGTGATGTGGATGTCAGGGCAGAACTTTTGTAGGTGCAGGTATTTTCGCCGTACCTGAGGTCAAATAATGTCCCAGGGATAGAAGGCCGGTGGGATGGAACAATGGCATCGGAGAGAGATTTGAGGATTCTTGAGGCCATATCAGATGGATGTTCGAGCCCGCAGGAGATCGCTGATCGCCTCCAGGTGAAGACAGAGGCTGTTCTGTCAGCAGCGGAATCTCTTGCAGAGAGCGGGCTCATCAGTGTGGACAAAAGGGTTATAGAGCGTTTCTCGCTGACCGAGGAGGGGAGACGATATGCGCGTGAAGGTCTCCCTGAGAGAAGGCTCATCGATATCATAGGCGATGGTAAACCGTTATCCGATCTACAGGATCCGGCGCTGAAGATCGCCATAGGATGGGCCCGAAAGAAGGGCTGGGTCCGGATCGATAAGGGTGTTCTTAGGCCGCTCGGCAGACCTGCTGAGGGAGAGGATGAGATCGCGCTCAAAATGCTTCTTGAGGGAGAGAAGAGCAGGTCGGAGCTCGGCAGCGCCATCGATCTGCTGATCAAAAGAGGTCTTGTGACCTCGAGCAGGAGCAAGAGCTGGAGGTACAAGATAACAGATGAGGGGAAGCGGGTGCTATCTCAGAGCAAGGATATCATTTCTAAAACTGCTGGATACGGCGCAGCTGTTACTCTGGTAAAGGAGATCTCCCAGCTCACCCCTGAGATCATAAAGAGCGGCGCATGGAGGGGAGCGAGATTCAGGCCATACAACGTGAGGGTGCCGGGGGAGACGATCTATCCCGGGAAGATCCACCCCTACAGGCGTTTGATGGATCGGATGAGACGGATCATGCTTGAGATGGGGTTCACGGAGATAAAGGGAGAGATAATACAGTCAAGCTTCTGGAACTTCGATGCACTCTTCCAGCCACAGGACCATCCGGCCAGGGAGATGCAGGACACGTTCTATCTGGACAGCAGGGCTGAGATCCCTGATTACAGAAGTGTGAAGGAGATGCACGAGCACGGCGGCAGGATAGGTTCCACAGGATGGGGCGGCGTTTGGGATCCGGAGATCGCCAGGCAGGAGGTCCTCAGGACGCACACAACCGCGATAACAATAAAGTATCTGGCAGACAACCCCGATCCTCCGGTCAAGGCATTCTGCATAGATCGCGTTTACAGGCGTGAGGCCATCGATGCGACTCACACCCCTGAGTTCGAGCAGCTTGAGGGGGTTGTGATGGACAGGGGCGTAACGTTCAGCAATCTTCTCGGAATATTAAAGGAGTTTTACTCAAAGATGGGATTCGAGGAGGTCAGGTTCAGGCCCGGATACTTCCCGTACACAGAGCCGAGCGTCGAGCCCGAGGTCTGGATAGATGGGCTGGGCTGGGTGGAGCTCGGGGGCGCTGGCGTCTTCAGGCGCGAGGTGACCGCGCCATTCGGAATAGAGCATCCAGTGCTCGCATGGGGTCTGGGTGTGAGCAGGCTGGCGATGCTCCGGCTGGGCCTGAAGGATCTGAGGCTTCTCTACCAGCCAGATATCGGATGGCTGCGGGATACTCCCGTATCTGTCTTCAGGGGTGTCTGAGATGCCTGTCGTGCGTTTGTATTACGAAGATCTTGAGGAGATGGTCGGCGCCTCAAGGGAGCTCATAATTGAAAGGCTGCCGATGATGGGTGCAGATATTGGCAAGAGCCCGGAAGCGGATTACATCGATGTGGAGTTCTTCCCCGACAGGCCGGATCTCTACAGCGCTGAGGGCGTGGCCAGGGCGCTGCAGGGTTTTCTGGGAATAAGGCCAGGACTCCCTGAGTACCAGGTCCACACCGGATCTGTTGAGATGCGCGTGGATGAGTCTGTGAAGAGTGTGCGCCCGATAATAGGATGCGCAGTTGTCAGGGGCCTCAGGTTCACGGATCCTTTCATAGAGTCGCTCATGAGCCTCCAGGAGGACCTCCACTGGGGTCTCGGGAGAAACAGGAGGAAGGTCGCGATAGGAGTTCATGATATCTCCAGGGTAAGACCTCCATTCAGATACATCGCAGAGTATCCCGACAAAAGGAGGTTTGTGCCGCTCGATTTCGATGAGAGCATGAGCATGAGGGAGATACTTGAGCGGCATCCGAAGGGTGTTGCATACCGTCATATCCTGGATGGATTCGAAAGGTTCCCCCTGATCGTGGATGCTGATGATAATGTCCTGTCATTCCCGCCGGTAATAAACGGGGAGCTGACCAGGGTCAGGGAGGATACAACAGATCTGTTCATAGACGTGACCGGCACGGATCCTGTTGTTCACAGGGCTCTGAACATAGTCGTCACCGCCCTGGCTGAGCGTGGCGGCAGGATCGAGGGCGTCAGGATGATCTCTGAAGAGGGAGAGTGGATCTGCCCGAATCTCTCCCCCGCACGCTGGACCGTGACCGCGTCAGAGGCGAACAGCCTGATTGGATTCAGCCTCTCCGCAGAGGATCTCGCGGAGTATCTGAGGCGCATGAGGTTCGGGGCACGCCCTCTTGACAGCGACAGGGTCGAGGTGCTGGTTCCTGCGTACCGTGCGGACATAATGCACACATGGGATATAATTGAGGATGCGGCCAAGAGCTATGGATATGAGAACCTTAAGGCTGAGATGCCGCGGACTCTGACAATCGGCAGGCCTCATCCGATGGAGGAGCTGAGGGAAGAGGTCAGGGATCTCATGGTCGGGCTCGGCTACATGGAGGTGATGCCGTTCACGCTGACAAATGAGAGGGTCCACTTCGAGATGATGCGCAGGAGCGCCGGAGGGTGCACGCGCGTCATGCACCCGATAAGCGAACTGCACACCATCATAAGGACTGATATACTTCCGGGGCTCATGGAGATACTCTCGATCAACCAGCATCATCCGCTGCCACAGAGGCTGTTCGCCGTGGGGGATGTAGTCATCAGCGGGAAGACAAAGTGCCACCTCAGCGCGGTCTCGATACACAGCGGAGCCGGGTTCGCGGAGATCAGCTCTCTTATTTCCGCCATCCTGAGAGAGTTGAGGGTCAGCGCGGAGATAGTCGAATCGAGCGATGGCGCGTTCATACCTGGCAGGGGCGCGGATCTGATGCTCGATGGGGCCAGAATCGGATGCTTTGGCGAGATTCATCCAGAGGTGATATTCGCGTTCGGCCTGGAGCATCCTGTGGTCGGGATGGAGATGGAGATATCTCCTTAAGGGGGAGGTCATGAGACCAGAAGATCGCGATCCAGATGTCAGGTCTTCTCTGACCGCAAAACCAGAATGCAGTGGTCTGCAGAAACGTTTATATACTACTATGCAATATGTGCGAGGGCCAAGATGTGGCGATAGGATCGCGGAGAGAGGCGCGGTGCAGACGGGCTGAGGGGCCTGGGATGATGGCACTGGTTTCCGCTCTGCGGTACATTTTGTTGGGGTGGAGACGGGAGTTTGAGCTCCCAGTCTGACGTTGGTCAAGTGGCGACCCAGCCAATTCCGGCCGATGGTAATACTGGTTGATCCTGCCAGAGGTTACTGCTATCGGGGTCCGACTAAGCCATGCGAGTTGAATGTCCGAAAGGGCATAGCGCACTGCTCAGTAACACGTGGACAACCTGCCCTGGGGACTGGAATAATCCCGGGAAACTGGGGGTAATTCCAGATATGCCAGGATACCTGGAATGGTTTCTGGCAGAAAGGCTCTGGCGCCTCAGGATGGGTCTGCGGCCTATCAGGGTAGTAGTGGGTGTAACGTACCTACTAGCC